>JBCCLY010000162.1:0-7801 GCA_039026655.1 Cyanobacteria bacterium P01_C01_bin.38
AAACAGGCTTCTATAGTACTCGCAGTACTCATCAATAAAATCTACTGTGGGTTTGGGTTGACGACGCTCAACCATAGTACCTGTAAGTATTTTGACTTATCCATCATTTATTCTCTCACAAAAGTGACAAAAGAGGGTTAAGTTTCTTGCAAGCGCTCGCACAGTAGGAGAAATGAGGACTTAATTGTCCCCCACATCAATACAAAAGCAATCGAATTCTAACAATGAAAGAAAAATATCAACAGTTCCGAGAATCGCTGTCAGACCTTGGCATTAAGCCATCTAACTTGTTATTTGGTGGCTTATTGATAGTTGGTGCTATAGCTTCAATACCTAGCATTCAAAAGCATCAAGCACGAATTGATTTAATCCGAGACGATATCAAGGCTAGAGAGGCTAAAGCGGAAGCATTAGACCGTCAACTTCAATACGAACAAAGACAAGCTGAAGTAGCAAATAAAAGGTATAAATCTTGTCTCCCTGTAGTTGGTAATGAATACCGCAATGGAACACATTATTTTACTGGGCTTAAGGAGGGAGACAAGCCCAAGGACAGGATTACAGGGAAGGTTTTACCCACAGGTACGGTAATCTGCGATGCTCACGGGACGACTGCGGTAATTGATGATAACGGTGCAGCTACTTATACGGCTTATACGGGTAATAGAGACGTTGTACAAGCCCGTTTAAAGCGCTTCAGAGGTTCGCAGTATTCACAACCAGTAAATGCAATTATGGAGGATAACTAACATGGCTGGATTAGGTGGAAACAAAGATAAGGGAACTAACACAGGTGGGGGCAGAGGCGCAACCCACAATTACAACGGTACACAGAAACCACCGTTCATACTGCAAATACTGATTTGGGTAATAACGGGAATAATTATTAGTATTATTTTGACCAATGTAAAACCTTATGAAATTATTGCTACGCGGTACTTTGCGGGAATTAATTACTCGGATATCGCCGAGTTTATAAAAGGTATTTGGGTAATTGGTGCAATATTCGGTTTTATTCTCAATTTCATTAATTTTGGGTTTGGTTTCTTGCTCTGGGCATTTATTCAGATATTGGAATTAATCCCAATGGAATTAATGGGTCACGAAAACTTTTTAGACAAGAACATCCAGAGGGGAGGTAGAAACCAGTACGCTGACGCGAAAAATGATAGCTGGGAAGTCAAAATTGCTAAGAAGATGAGAAATTCACTTAGCACTGAAGTATTGCGGTTTTTAATCATCTTGGGAGTGTGTATTTACGTTGTTGACTTCTTCGCTTGCTTAACTGTATTCCCCCCCGTTCAAGGTGGTGGTGATGTTTGGAAGTTGTTAGATGTTGTCCAGTATCAGCAGTTCTCAAGAATTGACTGGGGAAACATTATGAGAGCAGTAACAACCGTTGGCGCGGTTCAATTCCTCCTCAAATTACGTAAGATTATCGTCCAAATTATTCGCGATTTAAAAGATTAAGAAAAGCGGGCAAGGTTAAAAGCCTTATGCGGGGTGCAATTCCCCGTCCCGCTCTGTCCATTACATTTACTACTAAAATCATGACAAACTTTGACCCACAAGGGGATTACAAAGATATTGAACGATGGGAATTAATAGCTGAAAGTAAAGCATCTAACACAGGTATGGCTGCAAAAATTATCGGCGGTGTGTTGGTTGGTGGTGCTGGTATAGCTTTCGGTGTGGAAATTCTGGGAGGTATTGCAGCTGCATGGTGCATAAAATCCGCGTGGGACGCATCAAAAAATATTGGTAAAAGGTTACGGTTAGTCCGCGATTGTGGTTGCAATGCCTTCGTTCTCAGTGAGGATGAATTTGGAACCTACGTTAAACAGTTTGGTCAGGACACTGTAATTCAAGAATTAACCTTTGCTAAGCAGGCAGGAGCAGAATTAACACCATTCGCCTCAAGTTGGCTACTTACTTGTAATAAGCAACTGCCAGCACAACAAGAACAGATGGCGTTAACCCAGTCCCTTGCTCAGTCGGTACAACAATCCGTAATGGTTCCAAGTTCTACACCATTGATAGACACACAAAGGGAAGTTTGGAACCCCAACGCCGATCGCGAAGTTGACATTGTTCAAGAAATGACAGACTTCATCAGTAATTATTTTGTTGTTGGTATAGGCGGGTCGGGAAAAGGAATGCTCTTAGCCAATACTCTAAGGGAGTTAAAAAGGAAGCATCCCAACAAAAAAATCTTCCTTGTTAACGGTAAGGTTGACCCCAAAGAGAATGGTTATTTTGATGGAATAGTTGACGTAGAAAAGCCTTTGCATTGTGAGTCAGCCAAACCTCAAACTGTTGCTGCATGGTTTGAAGCAGCAATGGAAGATTTTGATAACTTCGCCGAACAAAACAACGGGGCATTATTAGTAATTGATGAAGGAACAATTATCGGAGCAAGACTTAAAACCGCCAAATGTACCACTTTAACTGATAAGTTAATTGGCATTACTTCTTGTGGTGGTAGCAGTGGTAAGAATGTATGGTTCGTTGCCCAAACTCCCTTTGTTGGTGCCAATGGTAGCGATACATCTGGTATCAGCCAATTAACCCCGATAGTGTTAGTTAATAGCACCAATTTATCAGTTGTTGATAGTTGGAAACGGGCATCAATATTTAAGAAGTTTGACACCAACGAAATATCGGAATTAGTCAGTCAAAGCGAATGTAACAGAGCGGTTTATTTTGGTAAAACTGCTCAATGGTACGCGATGAATAAGTTAACCAACTATTCTGCTTTTGATAGAGATACTGGAAAAATGATTAATGACGTTAAAACCGCTGATGTTCACAACCAAGATACAGTTCTTCAACAATTGGAACAGCAGTTCAATAAAGTTGATGAGCGCTTGATTGATTGCATCTATTTTGAAAAATTGTGCGATGCAACCGAACCTGTAAGTTTTGAAGCAATCCGCAATCATGTAAAACGCAATTTGCCTTCTATGGGTAAAGTAAATCTGATTCAAGACGCAATTGATAGCTTAATTGAACAAGAACTTATCACAGGCGATCGCGAATCTGGATACAGCATTATCTAATATTAAAAGATAACCTATGACCTGACCTGACACCTCAAAATATGACCTGACCTACGCAGGTCAGCGGTGGTCACGCCCCAGTTCATAGGTCAGGTCACTGGTCAGGTCATCTGGTCAAATTAATTTAATTTTCTACAAACTAGAACCGAACTATTAATTTAATTACACATGAAAGACGCAGGCATATTTTTACGATGCTTACGATATTCCACATCCTCATAAATTATTACTCCTTCAGTAAGTTTTGTTTTATAAATTGAATACTACTCAGAAAAATTACCAAATTCAAGCCGGACAACCAAAAAGAATAAATCAGGTAACTGAGGCAGAAACTGTTTACCTTTAACGCAAAAAAATATGCATGGCTGGGGGAATAGCTTGGGTAATAATGGCTATCATTGTCAGCATTGGAGAAGAGGTAACCAACAGTAAAAAACAAGCATTGTACGAAGAGAATAAATTATTAAATAAAGATAATGTTTATTTTTAAAATAGTGATGTCGTCAAGCTTGCAATAAAGAATCAAAAACTGAGAAACGATAACAAGAAGCAGAAGGAAGAATTGCACAAATACAATTGTTTTAGAAGGCTTGTATCAAATGAACTTAACCCATAACTTAGAACAATTCACCAACGAATTAACCGATATTTTTAATCGGTTAGTACTTCTCAAACACGATTACCCAACACTATTTAAAGAAGTTTTACCAGATGGAGAGGAATTGAGGTTAGAGGACGCATTAACCGCGCTCCAAAATGCTTTGGGCGAGGCTGAAAAAGCTTTAATTAATGCTGGGACGAACTTAGAAATTGACTAACAACAATTAGCTACTCCAAACTGAGTACCATCTCCGTATTTAAAACGGTTAAGTACGGTAATCTAAATGGATTACCGTGAATAATTTAAAAATAATTGACCTCTATGGAGATTTATTGATCAAAGCCCCTCTACTGGTACATCCGGTAGGGTTTTTTTTGGCTATTTGGAAACAGCAACGCGGGACGTTAAAAAATTTCTGAGATTGGTAATGGTTCGGTATCGGAGGAGGGGAGAGGGGAGAGGGGAAGAGGGAACAAACTCCGCACCCCTCCAAGGTGTCCAGTTTTGGGAGTTTGATTAGCCATGATTTTAAACGAGATTGTTACTACTATTTATAGTACTTTGAATGCGATGTACACTGCATACAAACTATATATACTCATAGTTAAAAACGCCTCTGGATACTTCGATTAAAAAATGCGGCTACCAGAACATATGCTGTTCCAAGTACATCCCATACATATACGCTACCGCTCCCAAGCTTTATATGCAGCGTACACTGTATTCCAGCCATACAAAGCCGATAACGCGGACAAAGCTTTCAATTGTATCGAGCTGTAATGGGGGTAATTATACGTGGCACTTCTAAAAAAAGATAAACTATACCATCTGGTAAAATAGGTGTAACTTGTGGAGATTAAATTGACAAGTAATTACTTCTCTTTTATGTTACTTTCTTATTCAATTTGTAAATAAATACCTTGGCATTAATTTCCGCAGTTGAATTAATTGATTTAAACTTTCTTCAACCATAAAAGGATTCATTCTTCCTTGGTAGTTGAAAACAATAAGCATATTTTTGTTTATTTCAAGTATAGCTAGCACCAACAACTTACTTACGTTTCCTCACAAACTGAGAAGTACCCTTTTTATCAGTCATTTTTGCGTACCTGCTGGTCATAGTATCGGTAGTATGCCCAAGCTGTTCCCTAATATCCAAAGTAGTTGCACCATTGCGACGCGCCACAGTCGCATGGCTATGCCTTAACCAGTGGGGGCTAAACTTGATACCAGCCTTATCAGAAACCTGTTCCATCATCCAGCGAATCCCCCGGTCGCTTAAAGCTTTCCCCTTACTCTTAAAACTCAAAGAAGGGAATACCGGGTCATCATCAGATGCCGTACCTCGCATATCCATTAGAATTTCGCTAGTTTCAGCATCTAAATGTAAAGACCTCACCTTATTCCCCTTACCAGTAATAGTTAGTATAAGAATCGGGTCGCCTTCTTCGTCCGTATCTTCTTGGAAATGTCGCCACAGCAGGCCAGTTGGGTTACTATTCGTCCTACCTACCTCCCCAATACGACATCCAGAGTAGAACAGCAAATTAAATAAAGCCCAATGGCGCTGGGAAACTTCTTTAGCTGCAACTTCTAACTTGTCAATTCTTCGTTGGGACAATACCCGCTGAGCCGTATTATCGCACCATTCAACAGTTAACTCAGACGCTATATTGAGGTAAAAGTAACCTATTGATTGCTTGCAGCCAAACTTCCACAAAGAACGAATAGCACAGACATAAACAGCAATCCCATTCTTCGATAAACCCTTACGGTCAGTATGTCTTACTGGTTTTTCGTCTTTAAGATAAGTAATATAAGATTGCAAATGGGCTAGATTGCATAATCTTAAATCGGGCATATTGTATTCACTTTCAAGCCAAGCGACCAAATCCAAAATCATTGCTCGGTAGCTGCGCCGAGTTTCAGAAGACTTGATGCGACTTGAATTAAGCCACATATCAATCAATTGGTTAGAAGACTTGATTTTCTGACGATTTGGGAAATAATAATCTTTAAAAACCTCTTCTTCGTTAGACGAGGAAACTAATTCAGCTTCATGGACTTGATGGTAGGTACTAGGTAGACGACGAGTCATAGCCACTCGAAATAATATATATTCCAGCATATAATGCTGGCTATGTTTATTACCAGCAATTTCCGTGAATATTAGTGGTGGGTTCGGGCGTTGTGGCGAATGTTTTATAGTCCGAATTAGCATACGTGCGAATCAATTATTTCGGGTGCAACTAGTTATCCGACCAGGCTGGCTAATGGTTATCGCAACGAGAAAGGAAGAACAAGCCGTCGTTCTGTACGAATATCTACACACAGCGAATCGCTCACCCGCTTTTCAACCAATAAAAACATATATACATCCGTCTACACGTACAGCGGATTATCTGCTTTTGGCGAACTTTTATCTCGTCTGGAAATGGTTTAAGGGCTTTGATAAAAAATTGCGTGAAATTGATTTAAATTCATTACCGATTAATGGCGTAAGGTATGCTGCTATTGTTTCTGCATTGATAAGGGACTAGAACGAATCAAAAATCTACTATCAGTAATTTGTTTCATAGCCATTGTAACAACTTACTGATAGTAGATTTACGTGCGATGCCGACTGAGAAATCTGCTCAGTTACGGCTTATTTATACGGGCACAGTGCATTAGGTAGTTGACTCTCCACACCGCTAAAAGCGGTGGGATTCATATGGCGTAGCTAGAATAGCCATATTATCCATTCGTTCAATCTAACAGGTTCCCAGGCTCACTCCGTTTTCCATGAAGGAGGAGTGATATCTCCTTAACTGCGCCAATTCGCAAGAAGGGCGTATACTTCCCGAGAGTCCCTCGGTAGGTTTTAAAGTCTTGTACTGACTGAAGATAATTATATCATTTCACGGCACTTAAAAGTACCTATTCCAATTTCATCCCACGATTGAAAACCGTGGGCTTTCATTGTCACAAATTCTGTAATTCTAAATTTGAGTCTTGATTAATGGATAAATTATCTACTCTATCTAGTCTTTGGGTTCCTGAAAGGTCAATAAGGGGGGATAATATCCCGGCGTTGCGTCCATTCTCAAGCCATTTATGGATGCGATTATTAGCTTCTTTTACGTCAAAGTTGTATTGAAGAGGATGTTCCTTCCCGATATTTATCAAGCTACTTTACTCCACAAAGAATTTGCCCAGCGCTTGAATGTAGTTATTTTGATTAAAACTAATATCAAGACAAATGTTCGTAGCCATGTAATTTTATTTTCTAGTGACTTAGATTTGTCCTATGAAAAGATAATTGACTACTATAAACTGCGCTTTCAAATCGAATTTAACTTTAGAGATGCTAAGCAGTTCTGGGGGTTAGAAGATTTTATGAACCAGGGGCAAACATCTGTTACTAATGCTGCCAATCTTTCTTTTTTCATGGTTAACTTATCCCACTATCTTCTAGCTAAGTTTCGTAAAGATAATCCTGATTCTGGCATTGTTGATCTTAAGTCTTACTATCGCGGTTTTCGATATGCTCACGAAATATTAAAAATGCTTCCCTACAACCTTGATACTATTTTCAACGCACAGATTTTTGCCAAGCTTACTTCTAATGGTCGTATTCACAAGGTTTCTACAGTTGTTTAACCCTCGTAAATTGGCAAAGGTATTGCCAAAATAAAAAAGCTTTAAATATTATTAATATTACATCTTAAGTAAGAATACTCATCGTATTATTTTTATCAAACATTATAAGAAATAATTCTATTATGCATCGGATATTACCCGTTTTGCTCTGCATTGCATCTGTCGGTTGTGCTGCAACAACTGACAATAAAGCAACAACAGAAACCACCTCAGAAACAACCCAAGTATCGCAAGTATCTGAAACAGAGGACAAATCAGCAACAACATCAACAAAAGAAACAGTTATCGCTCAAGGGCTTAACTGCGATGATTCTGCAAATTTAAACCAGCAACAAATGAATCAATGCGCTCAAATCTCTTACCAGGAATATGATAAAAAATTGAATCAAGCTTATCAACAGTTGCTGCCAAAATTACCAGAATCTAGGCGTGAAAAGTTGAAAAAAGCACAACAGCTATGGATTCCGTATCGCGATGCTAAGTGTGATTTTGACAGGAG
>JBCCLY010000163.1:0-7784 GCA_039026655.1 Cyanobacteria bacterium P01_C01_bin.38
CCATCTGGGTTAGCTTCACCAAATGCGAAGTAGGCGACTTGATCGTCAATGGAAGTTGCAGCATCGTTATCGGGATTAGCAGCTAAGAAATCAGCCACAGTCATATCACCGGCATTCGCGATCGCAAATGGTGCGTAGAATTTACCACCTTGCACAACTGCGTCAAATTCCGAAGCTCTGGTGTTATCGCTTGTATCCCCACCGACTCGCAAAGCAAAGCCTTCTACAGCATTTTCTAAAGCTGCTTTTGCGTAACCTTCATCTCCAGGATTAAAGTCAGCAATTCCGTCACCGTCAGTGTCAACACCACCATTCCCATCAACAACTTCGTAAAAACCTACGTAGTTATCAAATTCAGCATCGGAAAGTTCTAAAATATCTTCAGATATTGATACTTTAGCTTCTTGACCTGCTGCTACACCACTAATGCTATAAGCGAATCCAGTGAGTTCGCCATTGTCATTTACTTGAACTACTCCTGATGCTGGAGGTATAGGTTCACCATCCTCAATAGTTAAACTAACCGAGCTAGCGTTAGCGTCAACGTTGTATAATTCCCCGTCTCTGAGATTAAAGGTAAAGTTTTCTGTTCCTTCTTGCTCTAGATCCTGAAAAACAGGTACGGTAATAGTTGCTGTTGGCTCAGTGATGCGGAAGAGTAATCCACCTACTACTTCATTAGTTCCGACGATACTACCACCCTCAACTTCTAAGCCTGTAACTACAGTTTCGCTTTCAGGTAGACGGGGGTTTGTGGCATTGATATCGAATTCAGCAATTGAACGTGGAGGTCCTTCTAAAACAACCACTACACCTTCAGGTGGAATCTCTCCTTCGGTTGTGAAAGTGAGTGTCAAAGCAGTTTGATCGGACTCTACTAACATTGTCGGTGTTGCACTTACACCAACTGTAGGGCCATCATCACCCATAACACCATCTGTGACAGTAAAGGTTGCTGAGTTAGCAGTATCATCAACTTTATAACCATCACCTTCAACTAAGGTGTAGGTATAAGTTACATCCATTTCTTGAATCAGGTCATCGAAGACAGGAATGGTAATGCTTGCTGTGGGTTCGGTAATTGTAAAGCTGAAGTTGCTTAGGAAGGCATCTCCAGCAGCTTCTGGGTTAGATGCGGTTTCGCTGGGGTCGCCATCTTCGAGAGAAAATAGTTCGAGGGTACCACCGACAACAAAGTTATTCTCTGGATTAACTAACCCTTTATCGAAGCGGTTGAAAGTTTCACCATCGTCGTTAAAACGGGTTTGTGCTGCGGTAAACTGCTGCATGATGCGAGCTGCATCACCCTCAAGCTTGACGGTTATACCATCTTCAGGAATGTCACCTTCAACGCTGAAGTTCATTACCAAAGCCGTACCTTCAGCTTCGCTAATTATTGTTGGGGTTGCGCTAAAGCTAACTGTAGGTGTTTGTACGTCCTCAATAGTTATGTTGACCGAGCTAGCATCAGAGTCAACGTTGTACATTTCACCGTCTCTGAGGTTGAAGGTAAAGTTTTCTGTTCCTTCTTCCATATCATCCTGAAAAACAGGTACGGTGATAGTTGCTGTGGGGTCGGTGATGCGGAAGAGTAATCCACCTACTACTTCATTAGTTCCGACGATATTACCACCAGTAACTTGCAGACCTTGAACTTCGGTTTCACTTTCTGAATTACGGGGGTCGGTTGCAGTGATATCAAATTCAGTAATTGAACGAGGAGGACCTTCTAAAACAACCACTACACCTTCAGGTGGAATGTTTCCATCAGTTGTGAAAGTGAGTGTAACAGCAGTTCGCTGAGACTCAAACAGTATGTTTGGTGATGCACTTACACCAACTGTAGGACCAACACCAGCCATAACACCGTCTGTAACAGTAAAGGTTGCTGAGTTGTTAGTATCGTCAACCATATATCCATCACCATCAACTAAGGTGTAGGTGAAGGTTTGATCCATTTCTTGGATTAAATCATCGAAGACAGGAATGGTGATACTAGCATTCGGCTCAGTAATTGTGAATGTGAAGTCTGTCAGGTAGGCTTCTCCAGCAGCTTCCGGGTTAGATGCGGTTTCGCTGGGGTCGCCATCTTCTAGAGAGAAGAGTTCGAGGGTACCGCCGACAACAAAGTTATTATCTGGATTAACTAACCCTTTATCGAAACGGTTGAAAGTTTCACCATCGTCGTTAAAACGGGTTTGTGCTGCGATAAACTGCTGCATAATGCGTGCTGCATTACCTTCAAGCTTGACCGTAATACCATCAGAGGGAATGTCACCAGTAACGTTGAAGTTCATTACCAAAGCCGTACCGTCAGCTTCGCTTATTATTGTTGGGGTTGCACTGAAGCTGACTGTAGGTTCTACGGGTTCAGCACCTTCTGCATCTTGGAGTGATAAAGTTACAGAACCTGCACTGGAGTCAACTGTATACCCTTGACCAGGTAGAACATTAAAAGTTAAATCCTGAGCGTCATCATCGTTGTCGTCAAAAATAGGTACAGTTATACTTGCTGGCGATGCTTCAATTAGAAAGTCAAAACCACTAGTATCATCATTAACTCTCGTAAACCGACCATTCACAAATCGGGCTGCGAATACATCGAATTGACCCAGAGCATTTTCAGTTGGACTATCAATCGCGACGATTAAACCATCTGCTGGTATTGGTTCGCTTGAAGTCAGCGTAATTGTTACCTCAGTCATATCTTCTTCGATAAGAACTGTGGGATTCGCAAAAATTGAAATTGCCATAATTGATTTCCTAATTTAGGTATTTCTTCACTCAAACTACCTGATAGGTTTGCACATACCTTCAGGAAACGAAACTCGTTAACTAATACGTGAAAATCACGCTTTCAATTCACCCAGTAGCGGTTAGCAATGTACGGCTTCTACTTCCCAATACATTGCTTTCATGTCAAAAATTCCAGACAGAAATCTTCTTCGCGAACATACAGATAAACCAAACCTCAAGTCCTGTAAGTATCTTTAGCAATAAGCGATTTCAGTTCTAACGCTTCGTACATATTAACACGGACTTATTAGTTTTTTTTGTAACTAAATCCTCACTAAGTACGCAGATTTTATTTTAAGCTAAGGAACACATTAATAAGCTGATGTGCAGCTAAATCATATAATCTAAAAATGCGAACGTTTTGTAGTGCAGCCCGAACAGCCCGCTATAAAAATACAAATTAAATGCGCGACAGCTTAGCAGAATAATTTTAAATTAAGCCATACTGTAGAATATATTGAATATATTAATTATGTTAGGTATGAATATAATTCGTAATATCGCCCATTCGGGCGACGCTATTTCTTTCATTTAATTTATTTTGAAGGGTTCTACGTGCCGACTTTAGTTTCATGGCTGAGGACGCGCATTCCGGAGCTACAAACATAGAATTACCCATCAAAATTAATTAAATAGACTACTATTACTCCACCATATTAAATAGTACGGGGTATACCGTAAAAACAAAAAGTTCTTTTCTTCCCCTGCTCCCAAGATCCCCTGCTCCCCCTGCTTGCCCCACCCGGCAAAATTAATGTGGTCGAATACTATTATTCCACCATATTAAATAGTACGGGGTTTGCGTAGTGCGAGCATCTTGCTCGCTAGTAGTCACGAGCGAGCAAGATGCATGTCCTTCAGACACACTTCGTTAACGCACTACGAATGTTTGACCCATCAAAATTAATTAAATAGACTACTATTAGTAGTCCTTTTCATTAGTTTTGACGGGTTTATAAAAGAGGGTTTTATTATTTTCTCCCCCTGCCTCCTCTGCTCCCCCTGCTCCCCCTGCTTGTCCTAACCCATCATATTTATTGAAAACGAGTATTAGTCTGTCCCCGACCATTTTGATAGGTATTTTCATGTTTGTAGTTAGGACTTTTAGTCCTCCGGAGCGATAAATCGCCAACTACAAACTCATCAAGATTTATAGGATAGAACATTATAATAAAAAAGCTAATTTAATTGATAATTAGCCTAAGCTGTTTAAGTATCACTAATACTATCATTGTTTTTTGTATATAAAAGTATAGATATTACAAATTTATAGTATTTCTTTTAATTGCAATTACAAATAAATTGATAATTGGTAATTGGTAATTGGTAATTGGTAATTGTTAATGGGGAATAGGGGATTGGACCGCAGGGCATTGGTAAGAAATTTTTTCTTCCTCTGCTTACCCTTTAATAGTTTTGCTGCATTCCGAATACAAAAGTTGAAGAAGTTGGGAACGTGCGGAATTAATAAAAAAGTGGTTTCCCGGCAGCATATGCAAATCAAATTTATTATTAGTTTGAGAATCCCAAGCAGCTAAGTCTTCACGATTGGCTTCGGTATCTTCTAATCCACCAAAGGCTGTAATCGGGCAGTTTAAAGGCGGTTCGTCATAATAATTATAAGTTTCAATTACCGCAAAATCTGCCCGTAAGGTTGGTATTAAAAGCGCCATTAATTCATCGTTAGCAAGTATTTCTTCTGGGGTACCGTTCAAGCTACGTAATTCCTCGATAAACTCAGCATCAGGTAAATTATGAATCGGTGGCTTGGTTTTAGGAAGTTGCGGTGCGCGGTAAGCGCTAACAAATAAATGTTGGGGATATAGTTGATAATCTCGACGCAAACTACGAGTTAATTCAAATGCAATTAAGCTACCCATACTGTAACCGTATATTGCAAAAGGTTGATTGAGATAAGGTATTATAGCGGGTTTGAGTTCTTCAATTAAAGGTTCAATTTGCGTAAATGCAGGTTCATTTAATCTTCTTTCCCTTCCAGGTAATTGAATTAAGTAAACTTCAGCAATAGGAAATAATTCTTCAGCCCAATTGCGAAAAATTAGGGTTCCTCCTCCTGCGTGATGGAAGCAAAATAACCTTAGTTTGGCTTTGGGGTTGGGTTTAGGGTTGATAATCCAGGGGTTGGGCATGGGGGATTGGGCATTGGGGATTGGGCATGGGGGATTGGGCATGGGGGATTGGGCATGGAAAAACTAAACCTTAAGTCTCCATTACCAATTTATAACTCTTAACTCTTAACTCTTAACTCCTAACTATTTCTTATAAACGTATCCCAATTTTCTAAAATCAAGCATATCGGCTGGTGTGACAACTTCTTTTGTTTTTATCAATAATGACTTAATATTATTTAGTCCATAATCTCCAGGTTCGGATAATCCTCCATCCCAGGGCCACATTGGATCTTGAAGTTTATGTCCGAAAGGTACATTTTGCGAAGGATAGAAGTTTTCACCTGTATGTCCTCTATCTTGCCATTCTGCCCACAAACGGTCTACGTTAGAGTGAATTAACCAAAAAATTGGGTCGTAAGGGGAACTGGGAATGCTATCCATCGTACCTAAGATGCTGGTTTGTCTCATGGGGTTATCTTTATCGATGATGCTACCGCCAATAATCGAATGAGCGCAAGCGTGTAATGTCCAACCTGGGATATATTCACCTTGTTTAAGTGTTAATGCTCCTTCGATTAATGCATTGAATATTTCGTAATCGTGGAATTTAAAAAGTTGTTGTATTGATGCTTTGGGTATGGGAGAATTACAAGGAGGCATTCCTACAAATCGGACTAATTTTGTCCCTAAAGATTTCATTCTAATCGGGTCAAAATGAATATTTTCGTTGAGTTTCCAATCAGCAAAATTACCGCTAGAAACTGCACCTCCTGTAAATTTTCCAACTCCAGGAATATCAATTGTGCTTCCTTTACCGTTAGGACCTAAAAAGTCTTCTGCTAATATTACATCTAATGCTTTAGAGTCAGTCCAATCCCAGTATGGAACAGTAACGTTAGGGTCAATTTTCTGTAATTCTTGCTCAAATTGATATAAAAATTGACGGTGCCAAGGTAAAAATGCTGGCTGTGCGTGAGCGGGATTTCCTTCGGCTTTACCTGTTGCTCCTAATTTCTTGCGAAACCCCATTGTTAAGACGTGTTGCAGCACAAATTGATCGTAGAGACTGATTTTGCTGTCTGCTGGAAAAGTATTTTTTAATTGTTTTACTGCTTTTACAAAAGCCTGTTTTTCTGCTGGCGTAAGTTGAGTTACACTTTTACGTATCTGGAGATTATTGTTAGAAACAGCTTGAGGATAGACTAATTGGGGTACTTCTGCTGTTGGTAACGGGGGTTGATAGTAACCAGAATTGAAAAATATTCTATAAACAATAAAAATTAGTACGGCTGTTATTACGGCAATCAGCGCAAATCTAATTAGTGGTTTTTTTTTAAATAGAGTAAGCATAAATCAGTGAGCAGTTATCAGTGAACAGTGAACAATATTTGTAATTCGTAATTCGTAGGGGAGGCAAAAAGCGAGGACACTGCGTTGCGGAGGTTCCCTCCGTTGTAGCAAGTGTCCGGGTGTAGATTTTCTTCCCGCTTTATTGCCGTTGCGTTATGGCGCAATAGATAATTACTGATTATGACGAAATATATGTTGTTTGCGCCGTGAGCGCACCATTTTTGAGTTAAAAACAGACGGTGCGTTGCTGTACTATTCATTGTTCATTGATAATTGTTCATTGATAACTGTTCACTGTTCACTGTTTACTGTTCACTGTTCGCTGTTCACTGTTCGCTGTTAAAAGTTATTATCAACAATATTATTGCTGCAATTGCAAAGCCACTGCTAACCATAAATGTTGTCTGAGAACCAAGTTTTTCCCATAATGTCCCTGCTAAAAGACTTGCGGGTAATAGTGCAATCCCCGTAACGAGGTTAATTGCACCGAATGCTGTACCCCGTAAGTTTTCGGGAACTTTGTCTGCAACTAAGGCTAATAATAAGCCTTGAGTTTTACCTAAGTACAAACCGCAAAGTGCAAAGAGTACCCAGATTTGCCAGGGTGTTTGAGCAATTGCAAAACCAAAATAAACTAGGGCAAATAAGGTAAATCCGCTAATTAATAATCCTTTACGACCTATTCTATCTGAAAGTACGCCGATGGGATAAGCACTGAGTCCATAAGTTATATTCATGACTACAAAACTTAATGGAATCAGGTTTGTAGCGATACCTATTTCTTTTGCTCGTAATAAAAGAAATGCGTCGCTAAAGTTTCCTAAGTTAAATAATAACGCTACTGCTACTAACATCCAGTAACTTTTCCCCAAACTTTGCAAAGCACTCCACTGTAAGGGATTTCGTCTTTGATGAGTCGTTCTGGGAGCTTCTTTTACGCCAAAAGCTAAGAGCGCGATCGCGATTAATCCGGGTATCGCAGCACACCAAAATACTAAGCGAAAATTCTGATTTGAATAGAATAATAATGCAGCAGCAATAAATGGCCCGCTAAAGGCACCAATGGTATCTAAAGATTGACGCAACCCGTAAGCAGCACCGCGTTGAGCAACTGGTGTGACATCGGCTACTAGTGCATTGCGGGGAGCAACTCGGATTCCTTTCCCAACTCTATCTGCGAAACGAGCTAACAAAACCCAAGCGGGAGTGGTTGCAACTGCAAATAATGGGGTTACTAACGCTGATAATCCATATCCAGTTACAGCTAATTCTTTGCGTCTTCCCCAGTAATCGCTAAGCGCACCGGAAAAGATTTTTAAAACGGAAGCGGTAGATTCTGCAACACCTTCAATTACACCGACTGTGACTAAATTTGTCCCTAAAGCAGAAACTAGAAACAAAGGTAAGATAGACTGAACCATCTTAGAATTAACGTCGGTAAACAAGCTGACGAAGCCTAAAAACCAGACATTACGAGGAAGCTTTTGAGCGAGTAGTGCTTTCACG
>JBCCLY010000164.1:0-7779 GCA_039026655.1 Cyanobacteria bacterium P01_C01_bin.38
TCCAGATGTAGCCGTGCAATTACACGTTCATTCCACTCGTCGCACTGCCTGGAGTGTGGTTAACGGACAAGTCGATTTGGCAATTATTGGTGGTGAGATTCCCGGAGAATTAACCGATTCATTAGAAAAAATTCCTTATGCTGAAGATGAGTTGGCATTAATTCTACCCGCATCTCATCCATTCTCCAAACTAGAATCGATCCAAAAAGAAGACCTATACAAATTGCAGTTTATTGCTTTAGATTCGCAATCTACTATCCGCAAAGTAATAGATCAGGTGCTAACACGGCACGATATCGACACGCGACGTTTACGGATTGAAATGGAACTTAATTCCATTGAAGCAATTAAAAATGCCGTGCAATCTTCTTTGGGGGCTGCTTTTGTTTCTACTAGCGCTATTGCCAAAGAGCTACAGATGGGAATGCTTCACTTTACTCCGATTGATAGCGTAGTTGTAAAGCGGACGCTGTGGTTAATTTTTAATCCCAATCGGTACAGATCCAAAGCCGCAGAAGCCTTCAGTCGAGAAATACTGCCTCAGTTTGCCGCTCCTGGATGGCATATAGATATGTTAAAGTCATCACATTCTTCGTTGTCAGTAAATGGACTAGAAGTACAGGCATCCAACTTTAAAGAAAGTTAAAGTGATGTTAAAAGTGTTTTGTCATAGTAGTAACTGCGAACATGATACCGACTTTATTAGTAAGACAAAAATAATTATGTAGCGATATACATTTCGACTATTAACCCTTGTGTTTTGTCGAGGTAGGATGTGTAAATATTTCTGTCGGACTACTTAAAGCCGGACTTTACCGTTCGCAATTTAGCGGCAAATTGCTCTTGAATTATGACCAACAATGGATATTTACTGTACTCGTCCCCAGTGTCCCCGCCCGAAGAACCATTTTGTAGATTTAGATGATAACGCAACCCTGAGAACAGCACAGCAAAAATACTGTAGTGCTTGCGGGATGCCTTTAATTTTAGCCGGACGTTATTTACCTATAAAGCTGCTTGGAAGAGGAGGTTTCGGAGCAGCATTTTTATCGCGCGATCGCCATACTCCTCTAATGCGTCAATGCGTGGTAAAACAGTTTCTGCCAGCGGGAGATTTAAGTCCAACTCAACTAAAACTAGCGCAAGATTTATTTGAAAGAGAGGCAGTAGTCTTAGAGGAGATTGGCTCGCAACACGACCAAATTCCAGACTTATTTGCTTATTTCCCTGTTATAGTTCCCGGCTTGCAATCTAAGCAACAAGACCAATTTTTTTATCTTGTACAAGAATATATTGATGGAGAAAACTTAGAAGAAGAATTAACAAGTAGGGGGGAATTTTCCGAAGCAGAAGTATTGTTCGTAATGCGTTCAATTCTCCCGGTACTGCAATTTGTTCACGACAAAAATATCATCCATAGAGATATCAAACCTTCTAACATCATGCGCCATCGTAATGGTAAGCTTTTCTTACTAGATTTTGGCGCAGTTAAGCAAGTTACAAACAGCCCTCAAGGGGCACTGAATTCATCTACAGGAATATATTCTTTGGGATTTGCACCACCAGAACAAATGTCTGGAGGACAAGTATTTCCTTCTACCGATTTATACGCTTTAGCTGTAACTATCATTTTGTTGTTAACCGGACAAAAGGATATAACCAATCTATTTGATGCTTACAGCAACCAGTTACAATGGCGAGACAAAGTAGACATTAGTCCTCATGTTGCCGAAATCTTAGATAAAATGCTCCGCAGTGCGCCGAATCAACGTTTTCAATCGGCAGAAGAAGTTTTGATGGCACTTGACGATTCCGCACAACCTATATCTATACCCGATACTTATCTTAGTAATCATCAGCCCCCAGTTATATCACAACCAGCACCTCCACCGCTGCCAAAACCATCAACTACTCTTAGCAAACCAGTACCAGCATTTTCTACATTTGAATTATTAGCTGGTTCGGCTTTTAGTGGTGTGATGGGTGCTTTAATTTCCATCGCTTTATTAAGTCTAATCAAGTCACCTGCTGTTACTTTTATCGTTTGTGCTGTAGTTTTAGGAACTATTATCTTTGCTCAAACCAGACGATGGATTGAAAAATGGGATTTAGCAATTATTCCTGCGGTTACTTTATTAATTATATTTTTTATACCTTTGTTACAAGGCGAACTTGGTATTCAAGCGATAATTGTTTTATCTTTAGGGGCAAGTTTAATTACAGTTGCTCTCACATCATTATTTCGTATAGTCTATAAAATATTATCTTCAATTATTTAACTAATATTTAACTAACCTTAAATATCATTTAACTTTGAATTAACTTAACCGGCTTAATTTAAAATGCAATATATTTTTTTGAATATATTGTATTCAAACGATGGAAACAAAGCATATTTCATCTATCGGTATATAACTTCTGTAGATTATTTATCAAATTTAATTTATGGGAGCATATATTACTAACTTTATTAAACTCTATAGGAGTAAGTCCGCACTGAGTAAAATTATTATTTTTTATTGTCAATCACTACATTTATGGCGCAAAAAAACGAGACAACAGTTTTAGTTTTAGCCCTACTAATTACTTTAAGTTTAGTAGGTGGAGTATATTGGTGGTTGGCTAGAAGCTATGGTATTCGACTTGGTTCTTTTACTAACAATCAATCTCAACCGAACCTGCAATCTGGCGAGGGAAGTTTTAAGTCAGTCAAAGACGTTCCTTCTGGATTGTTTAGCTATGGGGGTAGTAGTACATGGGCACCTATTCGCAAAGAAGCTGATTCTCAGATAACGACGGCTTTACCAAAATTCCAACTGCGCTATACAAATCCAACAACAGGTGCCCCTAGTACTGGTACTGGTATCAAAATGCTGTTGAGAAATCAGTTGGCTTTTTCCCAATCTTCGCGTGCGGTGAAAGATAAAGAATACCAACAAGCACAACAGAGAGGTTTTAAACTTGAAGAAATTCCAGTAGCTATCGATGGTATTGCGATCGCCGTTAACCCTGACTTAAATATTCCGGGGCTTACTTTAACTCAACTCAAAGATATTTACACTGGAAAAATAACTAATTGGCAAGAAGTTGGGGGAGAAAATCAACCTATATTACCATTATCCAAAATTAATGAAGGAGGTACCGTTGAATTTTTCGTTAACAACATTTTAGAGAAAGAAGAATTCGGTCAAAATGTTGAAAAAATTTCTACTACTACTGAAGGTTTGAGAAAAGTCACTCAAAACAAAGGTGGTATTTACTATGCTTCTGCGCCTGAAGTGGTGGGGCAATGTGGTATTAAATCTTTACCTATAGGAAGAACGCAATCGAACTTGATTTCGCCCTATAAAGAACCATACATCGCACCTTCGGAATGTCCGCAAAAGCGCAATCAATTGAATGTGGATGCTTTTAGAAGTGACGAATATCCGATGACTAGACGTTTGTTTGTGGTGGTTAAGAAAAACGGTCAAATTGACGAAAAAGCAGGTGTTGCTTACGCTAATTTGCTACTTACAGATGAAGGGCAAAAATTAATTTCTGAAGCAGGATTTGTTAGAATTAGATAATTTTTGATAGCTAAACGCTAATAGTCATATATATATTTTAAAATTGACTATTAGCTATAAAGTTTCTTCATTACAAAAGGATGCTATGTTAAATCCTTGAAAAGAGACAACGGGGAATAGGTAACAGCGGAAAGTGCGGTCTTGGGGGTCTCCCCCAAGAGCAACTTTTTAAGAGAGGCAACAGGAAAAAAATTTTATAGTATAAGTTGCACGCTGAGTTAAAACTTGTATCTTTAGAATTATTTATTCTAAGACCAACATATAAAATAATTTATTAATAATGATTTTTGTGGGAGCATCCCAATTTTATGGGAGCATCCCGATTTTGCAAAAATAAAGTTTGTAGTGCGAGCATCTTGCTCTCTATTCCGGGTTCGCGAGCCAGATGCTCGCACTACGAAAAAATAAATTTACACATTCGGGATGCTCCCAATTTTATCGCCACTTCCTGTTCCCTATTCCCTATTCCCTAAAAATAAACAGATAATATTTAAATTAAATTATTACTAATGTCACAAAAAAAATGAAACCCCAATTCTAATTCTATCTTTATTAATTACTACTTTAATTATAGCCGGTGGATGGTGGTGGTTTAATAAAAACAGTAGCTTTAATATTACTTCTCTTATCAATTCTCAACAGAATAAATCCGATCCGGATACGTCAAATACATCCGCAGTTCCTCCAACTTCAACATCGGGAAAGAGCGCTAATACCAATAAAAGCTTGCTCTCGTAGCATCAATGATGGCGGTACGGTAGAACTATTTGTCCAAGATGTTTTGGGCGGTAAACCTATGGCTTCAACGGTAGAAGTTGTCTCTACCACCACCCAAGCGCTAGGTCAAGTAGCAACTAGTCCTGGGGGTATTCCCGCACGCTTCTGCCCCAGAGTCGTACCTCAATGTTCAATCAAACCCTTGCCGTTGGGGCGAACGCAAGGGAAATACGTTGCTCCCTATCAAGAACCATTCATCCTCCCTTCAGAATGTCCTTAATCGCGCAACAAATTGAACATTGAGGCTTTTCAATCTGGTAGTTACCCGATTACCCGAAACTTGTTTGTGGTGGTCAAACAAAACGGGCAAACCGAACAACAAGCAGGTGTTGCTTATGCCAACTTTTTACGGACTCAGCAAGGACAGGAACTCATTACCCAAAGTGGGTTTGTAAGAATTCGCCCAGACAAAGCTGCCGAGACGGTGTAAGTTAGCTGGCTTTACTAATTGACTCTGCTGGCAAACAGATTAAATTATCCCCTTGAGTAAGGATTAGACCCCGCTGGCGCAACTTACCCATTAGGCGAGTTACGGTGACGCGAGTCGAACCGATTGCACTGCCTATTTGTGCATGAGTGAGGGGGAAGGGCAGACAATACCCATGAATTACTTCGGGGTCACTTTCGCTCATCGCCGGTTCTCCGTATTCCTCTATCAATAAAGTGAGGAATCCTAAAAGACGGTCAATGGTGCGTCGCTGTCCCAAGGCGCTCAACCACAGCAGTTTACGCTGGTGCTGATACCTAAAGGCATCCATAACTTCGCGGCGAAAATGAGGCCAATTATCTAAATCGTGCCAGTACATCCACAACACTGCTGTTTGATCAACATGAGCGTATGACTGCAACGTGAAAGGTGATTGAGCAACAATTTCAAATGGCTGTCCCGCACCAACAAAACCCAAGAATGCTTCTTCAGGAGTTCTATTAATCCGGCGAGACGTTAATTGAGAAGCAGTGGCACTCACTTGAGCGGTTCCCACCATGCGGATCGCACCCCTTTGCACCAAATACAGCAATCCAGGTCTAGCTGGAATTCGCTCATCTTTGCTAAAGGTGCGGCAGCGATAGTGTTCTTGTGCCCAATCAAGAATTCGTTGCCAAGTTAAAAAAGGACGTGATGCCTCAGAAAAAGAGGATGGAGATTGCATAGGTAACAAAGAGCGTTCGGCTGAAGACAAAGACGACATAAAAAGGTGCAAGGAGTGTCTTTGTGAAAGGCCATCCTGGGTATGAAACCGTCTGGCCAGCTGTTCAAAAGGTAGAAATGGTCGCTTCTACTATGACAGTTATACTTCTTACTGTACAATGTTTGTAGTAAAGTTTACCCAGAATTCACTAAATTTTATGCAATTCTAATATTCTTTGACCGAATATAAAGATATGCCTAAAGACGGATGACATAAAATCAATGTTTCTGGGTTTACAGTGTTGTCATCAGTATATTATGTGCATCAAAAATTACTAGTAAGTAAATACACAGCAATTATACAGCTAATATACGGTTATCTGACTAGATCGGTGAGTATTTATGCTCTGTCAGAAAAAAATAAATGTTTAGAAAATAAAGATATTCCTCTATCCAAGGGTAAAAGCGATATTAGAATATCTTATATATCAGGTATAGCGTTTCACTTCTCGAAATCTCATAATTCCCAGACTTTTTCGATAGCAAGTTCAATAGCTTCTTATCTATCAGCAGATTTGGGTACTTATTTCAAGATAGAAGTTCTACCTTCAGGTTTGATTCAGATACAAGTCACTGACTCACTTTTAGCCGTTTGGTTGCAAAGTTTTATTGAGCCAAACAAGAGTATAGAAACAGCCCCGGTTAAATTTAAAGTTTTAGAGCATGGTTTAAGCGATTGTGTATTTTCTATTCAATACGTTCATGCACGCTGCTGTTCGTTATTGAAACTGGCACAACAAGAAAAATTAGTTGATTTTGATATTAACGTAAATAAATATTCTTCTGTACCCATACCTTGGCTAAAAAGCGATGGGCAACTTCGTTTAAACCATCAAGCCGAACGCTATTTAATAGGCAGTTTGGTAAGAATTATAGATGAATTACATCCAGTTGTTGCTTGTCAGGTTAAGTGGGAAGGAGCAGCGCTTGGTTTGGTACGAGCATTTGAAGCTTTTTGGTCATCTTGTCGCATTCACGACGATTTAAAAACTACCACACCAGAACTTGTTATGGCTAGAATCGGATTGCTGATGACTACTCAGTCGGTGTTAAGATTTCTCCTTGAAGAAAAGTTGGGTATATCGGCTTGGTTGGAATTGTAAGTAGGGAGTAGGGAGAAGGGAGTAGGGAGAAGGGAGTAGGGAGTAGGGAGACAAGGGGATAAGGAGAAAGACTAATTAATTCTTAACTCCTAACTCCTAACTCCTAACTCCTAACTCCTAACTCCTAACTTCTAACCACTAACAACCAACCACTAACAACTAACTCTCCGAAAATGAATATAAAATAAAGTTTTATAACAGCTATTGACTAATCTAATAGCCTGAGATATATTAACCCTTGTGTGAGGAGCGAACCAGTAAGGGCACCGAGACGAAACACGGCCAGTCGTCGGTGCCCTTTCTGATTTCGTAGCATTTATTCGCTTCTTAAGGTTTTTAGTTACTTTCTAATAAAAATTTTTCAATTGCTGCGGCTGCTCCATCTTGCTCTACATCTGGAGCTACCCAGTTAGCTATAGCTTGAACTTGAGTTGGTGCGTTACCCATTGCTACGCCGATACCAGCATATTCGAGCATTTCTACATCGTTAAAGTTATCGCCGACAGTCATGACGTTAGTTTTTTGCAAGTCTAATAATTCTTCGGCTATATAGCGTACTGCGGCACCTTTATTTACTAAAGGATTAGTTGCTTCAAAAAAGGTGGCTACGGATTTGGTTAGATAAAGTTCTGCTGGAGTATATTGCAGACGCAAATTATCAAGTAATTTATCGATAACTTCTGTGTCTTGGCACAGAGCGAGAATTTTCGTAGGTTCATTGTCTAAACTCGAACGTAAGTCACCTACGGGAATTGGTGTAATTCCAGAGCGTTGCCCGTAGATTTTTGTTTCTTCGGTTAATTCTCGGACGTAAAGTTGGTCATTTATATAGAAGTGGACGGATAAAAGTTGACGTAAAGAAGGTTGTTCAAAATAATCCAATAGCTTTAATGCTACTTCTTTTGGAACGGATAAATGCTGGTGAATTTTTTGGGAAACTGGATCTTGAATCCAAGCTCCTTGATAAGCTATTAACGGTAAATTAGAACCAATTTGAGCGTGGTAATGTAAAGCCGAACAGTACATTCTACCAGTGGCGATCGCAACTTGAATTCCTTTGGCTTGTGCTGCTTTGACTGCTTGTATAACACGATTGCTGATTTTGTTAGATTCTCCGGCAATAGTACCGTCAATATCTAAA
>JBCCLY010000165.1:0-7772 GCA_039026655.1 Cyanobacteria bacterium P01_C01_bin.38
AGCGGTACGGGATTAAGTTCGCCATCTTCTGAAAGTTGTGTTTTTCTAATTTCTACTAACTCTCTTAAATTACTTATCAGTTGATAATCGGAATCTCTAATAATTTTTCGTACTTCTTCAATTTCTAAGAAAAATATATCTCCGGGTTTTTTAAGCGAACCATTCTGTAACCAATTCCGTTCTAAAGCGATAAAACTCCACCGTAATTGTGCGAGCAGTCGGGAATAAACTTCTGTAACTCGTCCTTTCAAATCTACGCGACTTTGTACGACTCCTCCCCGTTTACGTTTCGAGGTTGGAGGTTGATTCCCCTGCATCAACTGGATAAACAACAGTTTTACAGCTTCTGGCTCTTCTCTCCAAGTGGGAACGGCGATATCTGTTCCCACATCGCTCAAATAACCGTAACGGTTGAGCAAGGTTTCAAAGTCTTCGAGAATTTTTTGTCCCGGTGTGGAAACGGCTAAATCTTCAAATAGCGTTTCTGAATCAAATTCCGGTAATATTACCTTGGCTTGTGCGGCTAATTCCCCAAGCTCTCGTAATGCTGCAACTTCGGGAGCGGCACTGTTATCAATGTCGCTATCTTTTGGTTTAAAAATTCCTTGTCTGATAGCAGCGCTCAAAGGAGCCATAATGCTGTAATAAGTGGCGCTGCGAAGCAATTCTAAAATAAATTCAATTCTTTCTAATAGCTCAACTTGCGAGAGTTCAAGTAATGACTTTTGTTTTAATTCATCTAATCCCGGCTTAAACCGCTTGCGATAATCTCGCTTAAAATCTCTTTGTAAACTAAATTCTCTTGTCAGCAACCGCAGCAATCCGGGCAAATTTGACAAAGTTGAATTCAAAGGCGGCTTGCTCATCTTTGCGCCTCTAGTCAAAAATTCCAAACTTTCGGGAGGTAATCCCATACGTAAGAAAATCTTTCCTAAAAGACTGGCGTTAAAATAAGCTCTAGAAAAGTGAAGCGTTGCCGTTTCGTTAAAGTCCAAGCCTATAGCACGTTCCCCCAATACTACCGCAAAAATTCCTCCCCAAGAGCCACAGGTTAAAGGACGATTAATTGACCAAGTTAAGGGGTGAATAATTCCGGGAATTACTTCGGCGGCAATTTTGCGCGTCCAAATTGGTAATAAAGTGGTGATAGGACGAACTTGTAATATCCACAAAGTTTGACCATCATAACTCCACTCAATATCTTGGGGAATACCGTGATAATACTGTTCGATTTGGCGGGCTAAGTAAGCTACTTGCTTGATTAAAACTGCGGGGATTTGTCCTTCACCTTCTAAATGTACCGAAGATAAATTCTCGGTTTTTACCACAAAAGCCCGATATTGTTCCGGCGTATATCTCCCGGAAACTACTTGAGCCGCACTACCTGCCGTTGCTTCAATTACTACAGCATCATTTTCTTGAGTAATTGGATCGCGACTAAAAGCAACTCCAGAAAATACTCCTTGGATTTGTTGTTGAATCAACACCGCCATTGCAGTTTCTTTTAAATTGCGATCGCGACGATATTGAGTTGCTGCTGGATGCTCGTAAGAAGCACGAACTGTATTAATAGCTTGCTGTAAACCTTCTTTTGTCGTAACGTTTAAAACGGTTTCATACTGTCCCGCTGCGGAAGCTTCTTCGGTATCTTCTCCCAAAGCTGAGGAGCGTACCGCCAAAGGAGACAAATCCGACGGTTGAAGAAAATCTATCAGCATTTCTGGCTCATCCATCGGAGTTAATACCCAACCTTTAGGAACTGGATAGCCAGCACGCTTTATTTCTGAGGATCTAGCTGCTTTATTACCCACTATTGCAGCGTCTAATTGATTATCTAAAGAAAGTATCTTTTGATCGCCGCGTAGCAATTGAAACATTGCTTGAGACTCTGGTTTGGCTTCGGATGCTTTTAAATTTAAGTCATCGGGAATCTGTTGGTAAATCCAAGCAAGTAAAGCCGCTAAAACAACTGCTGCCAAAATGTGGTTTATATTATCGAAATGCAGTACCGCAACAATCAAGGGAAACAAAATCAACACCCCGTATTTTGCTAATTCCTTGGAACGCAAAAGCAGAAAGCTGATACTACCCACTAAAAATACAAACGCTGCCGCCATCGGATCGTGTACCGCAAATCCCCAGACAACATTAGTAGTACCCGCGCCCTTACCCATCCAAAATCGACCGATTACCAAAGCGATTAAAGCAATTAACTCCCAATAGGAGCCACTCGGAAAAAAAGCACGAGCTATAAAAACTGCAACAACTCCCTTAAGGGCTTCCGACAAAACAGCCAGAATTCCCACCAAAGTACCACCGTGATAGAAAGCAGCACTAACGCCAATATTACCAGTACCGATTTGGGCTAACCGACGCTTAGCTAAAGCATTCGTAATCCACGAAATTACTGGTAATCCACCTAAAAGGGGACAAAAAATAAAAATAAATAAAGCACCCCACAGTTCAAGCATATAATTTATTTTTGATTTCTCTTCAATCTAAAAATTTACAAAAAACTAAAATTTAACTAAAATCTTATTTTACAAACTGGAAAACAGTCTAAGGGGCGACAATATAATCCGCACCCCTTAGAATCCAACATAAACATCTAATGAATTGTCATCGACAAACAAAAATTAAAAATTCTTGTCGTGTTTTTGTTCAACATTACTTTACACACCAGATAAGTAAAGAAAAGTCTACAGGCTTAACACATAGGTAATACATTTCGCACCATAATATAAGCGAGTAGCTAGTTTCCTAGTTTACCGCGTAAGCCACCTGTAGTGCCCAAAATATAAGTAATGCAATCGAACCCAACAGCAGAACGGTAGAAATAGTTACAGCTTTAGGAGTATCTGCACCCTTAAACTTCATTATTCCTCGATTTAAATCGGACATAAAAATAATCCTCTCTTATCAATTTTTACGAGATTATCCGCCTTGATTTTAGTCCTTTACGAACTATATAAGCAGATATAAACAAAACATTCTGATAACAATTTCCTTAAGAAAAGTAAACGAAGAATGGGAATGGGGAATAGGGCATGGGGCATTGGGCATAGGGGATTGGGCATTGGTAATTGGTAGTTGGTAGTTGGTAGTTGGTAGTTGGTAATTGGTAATTGGTAACTCCTAACTCCTAACTCCTAACTCCTAACTCCTAACTCATAACTCCTAACTCCTAACTCCTAACTCCTAACTCATAACTCCTAACTCCTAACTCCTAACTCCCTCTTCCTGTCGTGTATATTGGTGTAATTTGTGCCATCACAGGAAAAAGGTAATAAACGGTGAGATTTATTTTATTAATTATTGTTGCAGCGATTATTGGATTATTTGTGGTTACAGAAATTGGATTGCGGTTGCTGTTTGGCTTTGGCAATCCTTTGACTTATATTAGCGATGAAAAAATTGGTTATTTATTAACTCCTTCTCAACGTACCCGTCGCTTTGGCAATCTTATAGAAATTAATCAGTATTCGATGCGAGGTGCGAATATTCAAGAAACGCCTTTACCTTCGACGATACGTTTATTGCTTTTAGGAGATTCTATCGCTAACGGTGGTTGGTGGACTGACCAAGATAATACGATTTCTAATTTGATGATGCGTTCTTTGACATCTCAAGTGTCGCGTTCATCTGATTTATCTGAAAATATTACGCAAGTCGAAGTATTAAACGCTTCAGCCAATTCCTGGGGGCCGAGAAACGAATTAGCTTATTTACAAAGGTTTGGCGGCTTTGGCTCAAAAGCTATCGTGTTACTAATTAACACCGATGATTTATTCTCAACTACACCTACTTCACTACAAGTAGGACGCGATCGCAATTATCCAGAAAAGAAACCACCTTTGGCATTAGCCGAAATATTAAACCGCTATATCCTTAAGCAGAAACCTATACCAGGATTGAAAGAAATACAAAACGAAAGTGGCGATCGCGTTGGTAGCAACTTAAAAGCCATTAATAAAATTCAGCAATTTACTCAGGAAAACAACGCTTTATTTTTACTGGCTATGACTCCATTAAAGCGAGAAATAGGCGAACCTGGACCCCGCGACTACGAAATTAAAGAACGTAAACGCTTACAAGAATTCACTCAAGCTCAAAGTATTATCTATATAGATTTTCTACCTATATTTAATTCTTCTCAAAATCCGGAAGCCTTATATCACGACCACATCCATTTTAATTTAGAAGGGAATAAATTAATTAGCGAAGTAATCGAACAAAAACTATTAGAATTACTCAGACAAGATGCAAAAAACAACCCTAAAGCAGAATTAGTTCAATAAATATTCAATAAATAATGTAGAGACGTAGCAGTGCTACGTCTCATAATTTTGGCTGAAAAATCTATAGGTTTCCCTTACCCAAAACTAGGTTTGTGTCGGATTAAATTCATAAATTCCTCGCGAGTTCTGGCATCTTCAGCAAATACTCCTCGCATAGCACTAGTAACAGTCCAAGAGCCAGGTTTTTGCACGCCGCGCATTACCATACACATATGACTAGCTTCTAAAACCACAGCCACCCCTTGTGGTTTGAGCAAACCTTGCAATGCATCGGCGATTTGTACGGTAAGACGTTCCTGCACCTGTAAGCGTCGCGCATACATTTCGCAAATTCGAGCTACCTTAGATAATCCAATTACCTTTCCATTAGGGATGTAGGCAACATGAGCGCGACCAATAACTGGTAAAATATGATGTTCGCAAGAACTGAAAATATCAATATCTCGCACCAATACCATTTCGTTGGCATCTTCTGTAAATACCGCACCGTTCAACAACTCATCGAGAGACTCATGATATCCTTTGGTGAGAAACTTTAAAGCTTTGACAACTCTTTTAGGTGTATCTTTTAGTCCTTCACGTTCTGGATCTTCCCCCAATCCAATCAGTAAAGTACGTACAGCCTCCATCATTTCTGCTTCTGTTACATTTGAAGACTGAGTTTCCTGTTTGGATAAAGACGATAACGTCCGATGGTCAGAAGGCAGTTCGGGACGAATAGATAGAGTCATTATCTGAGTTCCATTACTTGTCAATAGTTAGAATTTAGTTATTGGTTGTTAGTTTCGGCTAGCATCACCTTCATACCAATTACTAATTACTAACGTTTTCTTAATGCTTTTTAATCATACCAAATTATTATTAGCTAAAAAACCGAATTATTTTTTATTTTTGTTTTTATTTAAGGTATTACAGCTTTTTTTTCAACAGTAATATTTAGTAATTTTTAAATATTAATGTCTCATTTTAGACGATTAATTTGAATAAAATAAAAATAAGTTTGTATTTAAAACTAGTAAGATTATTTATACAGCGTAAACCACTGTAAATTATTTTGAAAAAAGCTGTAGCGGTTATAAACATGACTTACGCAATTTTCACAAGACTAAGATGGTGCGTGACACCACAATTCTTATTATCGCGTGAAAAATAGAAGTGTCACAGCGCAGCACGAAAAAATGTGCTAGTTGTGGCGATTCCTATTATCGTAAAAACTCGATTTTTATTTTTTACAGCTTAAATGAAATTAAAATAATCGACTTGCATTTTTTACAAAACTACTTTTCTATTCTTACAGCTTTATTTGCTTCAATTATAATCCTCTTGAAAATATCTCCTTCATACTCGCTATAAACGGGAAATTCTTTATCAAAACCATAACTACGCGATATTAGAAGCGTTAGTTGTTATCTAAGTTCTCTGTAGGGAGCGAATAATTAATATCTTAAAGTACCCGAAAGGGTACCAATATCTCTCCGGAATAAAAAAATACACGCTGTTGATTTTTCTAGAATTTAATAATTATGAAAAAAACATTATGCCTCAAACCACACTTGGATACAAAACCCGTACCTATGACATAATTGCTTTTGGAGATGAACTTCCCGGTATACTAAGCTTAGTTTGTGCCGCACGAGAATATTACCGCCGTACAAATCAATACCCGCGCAGCTTGCTAATGTTCAAAGGTGATTCGCGACTCGGCGTAGGCGGACACTTAGTACGCGGTGGTTTAAGCTACTTAGATAGATCGTCCATTCCTTTAGAGATTCGCAGAGCTTATAACCTATCATCTTTCGGAGACGCACCTGCTATATACGAAGAATTTCTGCAAAGAGTTGGAGTGGTGCAGGTTGCTTTAGATCCACACCTAGCAGATAAAGTATTGCGAGAGATGTTAAGAGAAATTCATGCCGATATATTAAGCAATATTGAAATTGAATCAGTTACCAAGCACGGCAATAGAATTGTTGGAATTAATTTAACTAAAAAAGAAACATATTTAGCCAAACAATTTATTGACTCCACCGTAAATGCAGAATTAGCTCAGGCTGCTAAAGTAAAAAAGCTCAAAGGTTTTGAAACTTTCGGCTTACCGGATTCAGAACTTTCAGTTACTTTAGTATTTCAGACTCAAGGTTTAAGCGTACAAAGACTCCAACATATAGAAAAACTTTACCTCGATCGCTTTACCAATCTTAACGATAGAGATGCTCAAAACTGGTTAAATGAAGCAGCAGGTAATAACCCCGAAATCGCTAACCGATTGAGAAAAAGCTTAGTTGACAAAAATGGTAAACCCAAAACCATGTACGTTGGTAAAGACTATATTGATATCCGCTGCAAAGCTCTTTCCATTGCTTACCATTCCTTCCGAGAAACTCCTTTAATTTTAGAAAAAAGCGGCGCAATTCTTGATAATGGTAATGTTGCCATTCTTTCAGGTGGCAGATTATCTTGGAATGCATTTTTATATGATGTAAATGCCGACGATGCAGAAGCATTAGCAAGAGGTAAAGCCAAACCTACCTCAAAAATGCTCGCGGAAATGAATTATGTAATTCAATGGTTTAAAGCGATTGGTGCAAATACAGTTACTCCTGCTTCCGAGCTATATATTCGTCATGCCGGAAACGTTACGGGAGTAATCGATCCTTTAACTGGAGCAGAAATGCTTGCAGGTGGAGTCAGAAATGAAGTTGCTTTAGGAACCTTTGGCTATCATTTTGATATTCGCGGAGGTATCAAAGGCTTAGATAAAAGAGCAGAACAAAAACGTATAGAAAACCTTTTACATTTACAAAAACCTTTATTTAATATCGGCATTCAACACGCGATAATCAAAGATATACCTAATTTAGCAGTTATTAGCCCTGCTTCAGGATTTGAGGGTTATGCTTGTTCTGCCGGTAGAATTGTAGAATTTAATTGCGGCGTTGCACAAGGAATTGGCATTGCAGCAGGAATGGCGCTTGAAAGTGATATTAACCTCGGTGATTTTTCCAATAAACAAGTGCGAAAGATATTGAAACAAACCGGAAAAATAGCAAGAATATACGGTCAAAATTATACTGCTCAAGCGCAAGAATTAGGTAATTTCGAGTATGGGATTGCGGCTTGATTATTCTTAAGGGAGTAGGGAGTAGGGAACAGGGAAAAGGGAATAGGGAACAGTGCAAATTTGTTTCTTCCATGTTTTGCAGCAGCGTTTTTTTGCGTTTTTTAAACACTCAGATATGTGAAAAGATTTACAAATCCGGTTGTTCAAAAAACCAGGTTTCTTAAGTAAGAATGTAGAGGTTTTTTATTTGGAAGAAATACAAAGATTATTTAACACCCAATACCCAATGCCCAATGCCCTATTCCCTATTCCCCATTCCCTAAAACCTCAAACCCACACCACCCTGTACGGAAAGAGCAGTGTCATTCCGATCGCGATAAGCATCAAAAGCAATAATCGCATTACCAAAAATC
>JBCCLY010000166.1:0-7743 GCA_039026655.1 Cyanobacteria bacterium P01_C01_bin.38
AATTGTAACTATGACGAGGGAGTAGGGAGTAGGGAGTAGGCAGTAAGAGCAAGGATCTTAAGCTAATTTACATTTTGTGACATAGTTGTGATTATTTGTGCCGACTTACTTACACCAATATTTACCATACCTTTGTACGGCTATAGCCATACTATGCAAATTGTTACTAACTATTAAGTATAAAATCAACTGCTTCAGTTAAATTTTTAACAAAAAAATCTGGACTATAGGCTTCAAGTTGAGCGCGATCGCGAATGCCACATTCTACAGCGATCGACTTCACACCATGTTTTTTTGCAGCAGTTATATCCGCCTCAGTATCCCCAATCATCCAAGTATCTTCTGAAGGGGGTAGTTCTTTCAATGCACGTTCCATAAGTAGCGGTTTATCTTCTATATCGCGGGTTTTTACATAATCATTACTAAGACAGTAACGGCGATTTTCGGGAAAAAACTGGTACAAATCAAATTTGCTTAGAGCATATTCTAATTCTCGCACTCGACGCATAGTCATTACTGCTAAATCAATTCCGGCTTGTTTAACTTTTGATAAAGCATCTACAGCGCCAGTTGCTAAAATATCATGCTCAAAATAAGGCTGTGTATGTACGGTTTGTTTTCGTTGTGCTGCAAACTTTTCTGCTTGTGCTTCTTCTAAACCAGACATGATACCTATTTGTTTTTCAGGAATGCGCGAACGTTTTAATTCCCAAAATTCTTTTTTAGAAAGTGTTCGCACCTGTTGATTTTGATGGCTATTTTTTTCCAAACATAATAGGTATACCTGATAATAACGTTCCGAAACATCGCTGAGTGGTCCATCGAAATCTGTAATAATTCTTATCATCGCTGTTGAATTGTAAAGTTTATTTACAGATTATCGCAATAATTGTTATATTCCAATCGTAAATATTTAATAAGCTAATTGATTTAGGATTTAGGATTTTGGATTGCTTTTATAATTAGTTAATGATAAATACGGAAACTTGATAATTTAATTTTAAATGCTTTTGATTAGCCATCCCTCTTTCGAGATTAGAGGGATGGATTAATCTTTAACCTTTAACCTTTAACCTGTAGACTTCCACGTTTAATTTGTTCAAGTTCCATTGCTTCAAATAAAGCACGAAAATTGCCTTCTCCGAAACCTTGGGCGCATTCTCGACGCTCGATAAACTCAAAGAAAAAAGTTGGTTGAGGAAAAATAGGCTGGGTAAAAATTTGTAGAAGTAAGGCATTAGGAAAATCTTCTTTCCAATCTACCAAAATTTCTTGTTCGGCAATATAGTTTAGTTCATTTGGTAGAAGAGGTACATTTGTTCGCTCTTTCAAGCGGGAATAGTAACTTTTAGAGATGGGGAGAAAAGAAACTCCACGACTGCGGAATTGAGCGATGGTAGAAATAATATCGCTGGTTTGTAAAGCAATATGTTGAATACCCGCTCCTTGGTTAGCATTAAGAAATTCTTGAATTTGGGAATTAGGAGTTGCAGGTTCATTAATTGGTAATTGTACGCTACTGTCGGGAGAAACCATAACTTGGCTGTGCAAAGCAGAATATTCTGTTTGAATGTTAAATTTCTGCTGCCCGTGAAAGCCGAGAATATTCTCGTACCAGGCAACAGCAGCTTTTAGATCCCCTACGGGAACATTCAAGACGATGTGATCTATTGCTTGAATATAATTCGTCGGAGAACAATTTTGGGCAGCATTTCGTGTTAATTGTTTTTCTAATAAAGTATGTGTAAGCCCTCCCCAAGCAACAACAGACGCTTGCTTAATATAATTTTTATCTTCTTGATATTCTCGGATGGGCTGTATAACCTTTGTTCCTAATCGCTCTGCAAGGGCAATAATTGCTGATAAATTCTCTACCTCAAATGCGATATCTACCACTCCCGGTGGATGTAGACGTAAATATTTTGTCACCGGGCTAATAGACGATATTGGTGAAGAAAGCACAAAGCAAACCAAGCCGCTTCTGACTATTTTGGTGGAGGTATGAGAAGCTGTATCTCCCCTACCAGGAAAACAAAAAGTGAGAGCATCATCATCTAATTTCTGAAAACCAAGATGATGTATAAACCAATCACACCAAGTTTGAGCATCTTCAACATAGAAGTGAACGTAAGCAATTCTCATTTTGATTGAAGAAAAAGGCATTTACAGCTTGTCTGTGTGTTAATTTTGCCTTTTTTACCAGAATTTCAAGTCACTCCTAAGCAGGAAATCGTTATTTTTTCACAAAATTTCTTTTAGAGGTAAAAGGGGGGTTAGGAGTTAGGAGTTGGGAGTTAGGAGTTAGGAGGTAGGAGTTAGGAGTTAAGAGTTAGGAGTTAGGAGTTAGGAGTTAGGAGTTAGGAGTTGGGAGTTAGGAGTTAGGAGTTAAGAGTTAGGAGTTAGGAGTTAGGAGTTGGGAGTTAGGAGGTAGGAGTTAGGAGTTAGAATATTTAAATTGGTAATTGGTAACTGGTAACTGATAACAGATTACTGTTCACTGATTACTGTTCACTGATTACTGCTACTTGCCATATATTACCTGTTTTCTTTAATTTAAGAGAATTACAAGATTTTAAGAAATTAACGAAATTACCGCTCATATTTAATTGTTTAAGAGTCTTGGTAACTGCTTTACCGTATTTTTTATCAAATCTTTCGCTAACAGTATATATAGGAATATAGTTATCTGGATCTTGACCAACTAATTTAGTAATAATTTGAATTAGTGCTTGTTCTAAATCTGATTTAGACTCAATTGTCAATAGCTTGATATTATTATTAACTTTTTGCTGAGTCGGCTTATTGAACAAAGTTATGTATATTTCTGGATGTTCGGGTATTTGATGAATTACAAATAATGGTTTATTAACAAAAATATTTTTGACATTTTTACCGGGGAGATGGTGAGATATAACTTTATTAATACCAAATCCATACTTTTCTTTAAATAATTTACAGATTATTGAAAGCTGTATCCATTGATTTGAAGTTGTGACAATTTGTTCTTCAATTATCTCTTTTATTTGGCACAAAAGCTTTTCTATCGAAGGTAAAATAGTATGATTTCGTGTTTCATTCGTTTTACCATGCAAGATTTTCAAATTGCTCGACTCTTGAGTAACTTGATAAACCGTTAATCCTTTTTGTTGAAGGCGTGAGCACAAGTGAGTCATAACATTATCTGAGGAGCATACCAAAACTTCTTTGACTTTTGGATAATACTTATCAATTGTTAAACCGAAGGCAATTATTTTTTCTTCAGCATTTTCTTTACCGCAAGGAACATGAATTAGATCGTAACCACGGTTATGAAATTCCATATCTTTTTTACCCATACCTTGCCAATTTGCAAAAGCAATTTTTATCTGAATGGAATTAGCATAATTTTCTGTTAAAAATTGTTCTGTTTCAGGTGTAATTTGAATGTTTTGTGCATCTAGTAGTAAAGCGGCGATTACCTTATGCTGTTGCGTACCAATTTGTTCGTCTGGTTTTTTGTTAGTGTCAATATCTTGCTGTTTTTCAGAAGTTTGTGACTCAGTTGCTTTAGGTGATGATTCTTTCTGAGAGGAGTTTATATCCCGTTGAACCTTAGAAGCTTTTGACTGTGAAATATTAGGATTAAGGTGGCGAATTTTTTCTAATAATTTTATTAAAACTGGTGTATTAGTAGAATCAGGAATCAGTAAAGTTTGAATAAATGTTTCTACTTGATTTATTAGAGATTCCCAGTCTTGGGCATGAGAAATGACTTCTATAAGTTTTGTTTTTAAACGGGATTGATTGCTATCCTCACGCCAAGATATACCCTTATATTTATCAAGCAATAATTCGGGCTGCTGTTGCTGAATATAAATAACTGCTTGGCAAACATAGGAGCCAATTTTATTCAACAATGATGGGGGATATTTGATCAAGGTAACAGTCATAGCTCGTTACTCGTTTAAATTAAGGTAGATAAGGCATCCTACTAGCTAATACCAATGTAAAAAGGTATGTATTCCTTTATATCTGTCAAAGTTTTTATCTGGGAACCGTAAAATTGCTTAGGTTACATATAGGAATTTGGTTTGATTTTGAATCCTTCTTAGAGAAAAGGGAATGGGGAATAGGGAATAGTTGAGTATACAAAGTTTTATTAAACTGATATCTTGCACCATTCGCAACAAGCTAAAAGAAACCCGGTTTCTCCAAAGTGAAAATACGAATATCTCGTTATTTAACCGACAAGAAACCGGGTTTCTGAAACTGGTGCAAGATGTGAGATTAAAACAAAATTGAATTAGAAATCCTTTTGTAGCTTAAGTGGTGAAAAAACTTATAATTATGTGATTGCGAGTGCTTTAATAATAAAGCATAATAATAAGGGCTTATTTTCGGGAATATAAATAGTAAATTTTACTAATTTGTTTTGCGTAAGATAGTTTATTTTGCTGGTGTTTCCAATTTATTACATATCTTTTAAACATATAAAAAAGCTCGGTATTTTGTGATAATACCGAGTTTCTTAAATGAATAATATGATGAATCCTTGTTACCCGTTACCTTTATTAGTTTTCTAAATGGATGGAGAAATAGGAACACCAAAGGGAATCAAGTTTTTATCGTCAATTCTATTAGACAAAAACTTATTGTTAATAAGCTCTTTATAAGTTTCTAGATTAATTTTCCAATTCTGGATAATTTGATGCAAATCTTGCAACCGTGCTTCTGGCTTACTACCAGCAATCTTATAGTCAAAGTTACCGGAAAATAATACTGCTGGTACGGATTCTTCTTCTGATTTTAGTAATCCTTCGTTGATTGTTAAATTAAATTGAGAATTTTCTAAAGTATAAGCTAACTGAATTGCAGCTTTCGGAGGTGCGTTACCAAATTCCCGCCATTCTCCTGAAGCAAGTAAATTCTTTAATAAATAGTTGCTCGCGGCATTTGATTCTGTAAAAGTTACAAACCCTTTAGGATTAATTCCTACAGCTTGGTATTCTACATTAGGCAGCGTATCTACGTATTTCGCAGCTATTTGAGATATCTGTAATTGTTCAATATATGCAGCATCAATAGTTTCTGCAAAAACTATTCGGTTTGGTTGTGCAACAATTGCAATGCCATTTTGGAAAACAATTTGTGTCAATGTTTTTGTATAAACTGGCTGACGTGCTAGCTCCCATTCTGATGAGATAATGTTGCTATACTTCAAAAAATCTAAGTTAATAACGTTAGGGTTTAAGTTTTTGGCTGTAATAGCAATTGCCAATTCTTGAGTCTGTATGGTTTTATTCATAATTTTTAGTGCATGATAATACTATCTGCTACTGCTATATAAGTAATTATATGCAGGCAAATTCATGTTATATGTAAAAATCAGAATATTGTGTTTGGAATAATACTTAAAGCAAAATTTATCTATTTATTTAAATATTTGTGCAAAGTTAATTAAGCTATAGCATTCCTAAATCATTTGTGAGATTTTAGAAACCCGGTTTTTTGGAAAAACCGGGTTTCTGGCACCTAGCTTTCTCACGATTCATCGTGCGTATTGCTATATTAAACTTCAAAAGCTTTATAAAAATCGTTTATATAGCAGAACAAAACATCTAAACTAAGCATAAGACAGGCTGCCCAAAAGGTTTGATTTTCAGCTTACTACCTGTCTTTTGCTTATGCCAAACTCATGTTATTTTGAAAAAAAATTCTCTCCATATCATTAGTAAAAAGGCTAGTATTGCGGTAGATACATACAGTATGGGCTGCCAGAATCAGCAAAATTGATATACTTTCTGAGGGAGCATCCCAATGCAGGCAAATTGACCAAAATATAGATTGTCATTGCGAATGGAACGAAGTGGAATGAAGCATATGTCCTTCGGACACGCTTCGCTAACGCAACAGCTAGACTTTGCGATTGCTATCTCCCTCCGGGAGACGCTTCGCTAACGCTTCATTTCATTACGCTCGCAATGACGAATTATGTTTTTACACATTTGGGATGCTCCCCTTTCTGAAGCCATAATTTTTGTCGTTTTTTTTCAACGGGTGCGCTGACAATTACATTTTAAAAAATTGACACAGTTCCCAACCAATTAAATGAGGATTTGAAATTCTAGCAAAGCCAAATAGGGAATAAATAAGGAGCTATTAAACTAACAGCAGGTGTAATCTAAACAGCTGTAATCTCAGTGCGGATAATCAAATCGTTGAAGTCGTTGTCACCACCATTCGGTAAATCTTCAAAACCGAAAGTGTTGTTTCCTAACGAACGAATATGCTCGGCTCCATCTAAGTTAGCTTGGGCAAACGAGAAGTAAACTTGTTTGAAATCTCCTTCAAGACTCTCAAAATCTCCATCAGCGATAAGGAGAGGGGCATAGAGATATCCTCCTAAGAGGGTATCTTGAATAGTTATGGAACTCTGACTATCTGTGCTTAATTCCAATTCGGGTTCGCGAAGCTCGAACGCTAATTGGGCATAAGCTTCACCATCGCTTGGTTTAAACTTATTTCCTGTTACTGGATCTGTAATAGTTCCTTGTGCGTCTTCAATTTTGTAAAAACCAACAGTGTTGTCATACAATGCTTCTCTATCTACAGTGAAGTTAATTGTTACCTCCTCAGCGAAGGATTTCAAATCAAGTAGATTCTCATCAAGAATATTTAGCGTATCGTCTATTTGCACGCGAGGGGCTTCGCTTTGAGGAATAATCGGTGAAGTTTGTACAATATCATCGTTTTCGATAACGGCAACTTTGCTATACTCTGCTTCATTATTTGCAAAAGTTGCTGAAGTAATCTCTCCTAAATTCAGAGTGAATTCTTCGGCAGGCTCAACCTCGCTATCCCCATTCACTTCAACATCAATTTTTGCGCTGGTTTCACCAATTGGAATCGTAATCTGTCCGGAAGCTTCATTATAGTCACTACCAGAAATCGCACTTCCATCGACAGTTTGGTACGAAAGTTGAATCTCCTCGGTGGCAGGTGAAGATAAATCAACTGTAAACTGAGCGATGCTGGTTCCTACATTACCTTCTTCAATGGAAATATCTTCCACATTTACAACGGGAAGTTTTCCATCAGTCAATGGATCGATATTGGCACCTGGCTCGGCTATATCAGTTTCTTGTTTATCGGATGGTGATAGAGCTTTTGAGGCAGAATCTTCAACCAGATTTTCTTCGTCTGTGTTTGAAACTTGCTGATTTGTGGTATCTGATGAATTCTCGTCTATAGCTTGATTTGGAGGAGCCGATGCGACTTCAATCTTATTTTCTTCGTCTTGAGAAGCAGCAACTTGAGGGTTATTAACAACCAAGTGGGCTGTATTAACAACAAATTGATCGGCTAGCTGTGACGCTTCGGAGACTACATCAGGTTGATCTGAATCTATAATCCTCAATTCTTGAATATTAGCAGCGCCAAAACCGTAAGCTTGAACCTCGGCTACCTCTTTAAGAGCTTGTGCGGAATCTGCAAAACTTCCTCCTGTGGTTGAATATCCATCAGAGAGAAAATAGGCTATGTTCTTTGCTCCAGAGGGTGCTGTAGAGAAAAATTGATTTGCTGTTTCAAGTGCTGTATTAAAATTGGTAAAACCATCATTGCCAGATAAACCTTCAATTATTGAGATTGCCTCGGTAGCATTTGCTGGTGTTTCAAGGGATGCATCAGAGCCAAAAGGAATTATTGCGAATTTACTGACATCTGCAATCCCTCTGTCAACTAAGGATTTTGTTAAAGTTGTAT
>JBCCLY010000167.1:0-7741 GCA_039026655.1 Cyanobacteria bacterium P01_C01_bin.38
GTAACTTATTTTATTGCCGGATTTGGTACCTGGATTATTCTCAAAGTAGTTGAAAGTACCGTTGGATTGCGAGTAAACGAAAACGCCGAATTACAAGGAATGGACATCAGCGAACACGGTGAAGAAGCTTATAATTCGGAATATACGATTAAGTAATGGGTAGTTGGTAATTGGTAGTTGGTAGTTGGTAGTTGGGCATGGGGCATTGGGCGTTGGGCGTAGGAATTTGAAACTCCTAGCTCCATCCGTTACCGCCACTCCATCCGTTGCCGCTACTCCATCCGTTGCCGCTACTTCATCCGTTGCCAAACTCCATCCGTTACCGCCACTCCATCCGTTACCGCCACTTCATCCGTTACCGCCACTTCATCCGTTACCGCCACTTCATCCGTTGCCAAACTCCATCCGTTGCCAAACTCCATCCGTTGCCAAACTCCATCCGTTACCGCCACTCCATCCGTTGCCCAACTTCATCCGTTGCCAAACTTCCCCCTCTCCCCATGAGTAGATTACAATCTTATGCAAAGAATTGAGTCTGCTAATAACCGTGTCTAGTTCTGCTAAAATTCCTACTTGGGCATTTTTATCTTTATTAAGTAATGTCATACTTTTACTGGCGGTAATGTTGCTGATTGGCAAACAGCAGGCTGTTACCGCTTTTTTGGCTAATGCTCTTTCTCCAACTCCGGAAACTACTGCTAATACTCAAACACAGCAAGCCGCTGCTCCTCAACTGGGTAAGCGTCATAAATTTGACTATCAAAAGTGGGTGAATATTCTCAAACAAGAGGCTGAAGTTGCAGCACAAAAGAAACCCCGGAATTTAACTGTGATGGCTGGGGATTCTCTAAGTTTGTGGTTTCCCTCGGAGTTGTTGCCGGATGATAAGACGTGGTTAAATCAAGGGATTTCTGGAGAAAAAACTGCTGGTTTATTAGAAAGATTAAATTTATTTGACAAAACCACACCCGAAAGCATTTTTGTGATGATAGGCATCAACGATTTGATTGCTGGTGTGAATGACAAAACAATTTTAGAGAATCAACGGCAGATATTAAATTATTTACGTAAAAAGCACCCCAAAGCCCAAATAGTAGTACAGTCAATTTTGCCCCATCAAGGAGAAGAAGCAACTTGGGAAGGAAAAGAAAAACTTTTAGCTATTCCTAATAGTCGCATTCGCAACTTAAATCAACAGTTGCGAACCATAGCAGCAGAAGAAAGCGTAAAATACTTAAACCTATACCCTTTATTTGCCGATAAACAAGGAAATCTCAAATCCAACTTTACCACCGATGGATTACATCTGAATCCAAATGGTTATTTAGTTTGGAGTTCCGCTTTACAGTTGACAGTGAGTAGGGAGTAGGGAATAGGGAGTAGGGAATAGGGAACAGGGAACAGTGAACAGTGAACAGTGAACAGTTATCAATTACCAATGCCCAATGCCCCATGCCCAATGCCCAATGCCCAATGCCCCATCCCCACTACCAACTACCAACTACCAATTACCAATCCCCACTAACAACTAACAACTAACAACTAACAACTAAATTATGGATACAAAAGCTTTTAAACGTGCATTACAACATTCTGAAAATTACCATCGTCGGGGATTTGGACATCAGGAAGAAGTGGCGAGTCAGCTGCATTCGGAATATCAAAGTAGTTTAATTCAAGAGATTCGAGATAATAGTTATACTTTAAAGAGGGGCGATGTTACTATTCGCTTGGCGGAAGCTTTTGGCTTTTGCTGGGGTGTGGAACGTGCTGTGGCAATGGCTTATGAAACTCGCCAGCATTTCCCTACGGAACAAATTTGGATTACTAATGAGATTATTCACAATCCATCTGTAAACAAACGTTTGCGAGAAATGCAGGTTGGGTTTATCCCTGTGGAGGCTGGTAAAAAAGACTTTTCTGTAGTTGGTTCTGGAGATGTTGTGATTTTACCTGCTTTCGGTGCAAGCGTTCAAGAAATGCAGGTGCTGTCGGATAAAGGGTGTAAAATTGTCGATACAACTTGTCCTTGGGTTTCTAAAGTTTGGAATACGGTTGAAAAGCATAAAAAAGTTGAGTGTACTTCGATAATTCACGGTAAATACAAGCATGAAGAAACTATCGCGACTAGTTCTTTTGCTGGTAAATATCTGATTGTTCTTAATTTGCACGAAGCAGAATATGTTGCTAACTATGTTTTGCATGGTGGCAATAAAGAAGAGTTTATGGCCAAATTTAGTAAAGCTTGTTCAAAAGGATTTGATCCCGATACCGATTTAGAAAAAGTTGGGATTGCCAATCAAACCACAATGCTCAAAGGAGAAACCGAACAGATTGGTAAGCTATTTGAGCGTACCATGATGAAAAAATATGGCCCTACCGAATTAAATCAGCATTTTCAAAGCTTTAATACCATTTGCGACGCTACTCAAGAAAGACAAGACGCAATGTTCGAGTTAGTGGAAGAAAAAATCGATTTAATGATAGTGATTGGCGGGTTTAATTCATCCAATACTGCTCACTTACAGGAAATAGCAGTAGAAGAAGAGCTTCCTTCTTATCATGTTGATAGCGTTGAAAGGATTTTATCGGAAAATAGCATCGAACATCGTCAGTTAAATGGCGATATCGAAATCTCTAAGCAGTGGCTACCAGATGGCAAGATTGTAGTGGGGATTACTTCTGGTGCTTCTACACCGGATAAAGTTGTAGAAGATGTAATCGAGAAGATTTTTGAACTCAAGCAAGCAGCAGTTGTCGTTTAAACTAATTCAAAATTAATTTTGAAAAATTAACAAACCCGGTTTTTTCAACGAAATCGGGTTTTTAAATTTGAAAGGTATGTCCTATCGGACACGCTCCGCTAACGTAGTTGGGGCTTTAGCCCTCAGAGCGATAAATCGCCAACTACGAACCTACTATTCCACCATGTTAATAATAGGTTCGTAGTTGGGGCTTTAGCCCTCAGAGCGATAAATCGCCAACTACAAACCTACTATTCCACCATATTAATAATAGGTTCGTAGTTGGGACTTTAGTCCTCAAAGCGATAAATCGCCAACTACGAACCCGCAAATTTGATGGGAAAATCATGTGGTTTCCTATTTAACCCGATACTGTCTTCTAATTTTTTTTACCTTGTAGGGGAACATACCTGTTTGAGTAAGTGTCATCCACTCAGATAAACTTTCGTGTAATCGTAATTTCTCATAAAATCTTGCGGAAACTTTGAATACAAAGGTGAAGACGATTAAAGACTGTCAACATTGAGATTTCCGTATCGCATTGTGTATCACTTACAGGCTAAAAAACATACCATCTATGAATGTAAAAATTACGTCGTTAGTTAAGCACATATTGAATTGGTATCTTTCTTTAGATAGTTGCATAGTAAATGCCGAAATTCTCTCATTTGCAACTTATATCTCCATGAATAAGCCAGTATTAAATTCTGGCCAGAGAAATTAAGAAAATTAATCTATCAGCTTAAGTAGCACTAATGCTGTATGATAATTAACACTAATAGCAAAGTTACTTCTAAAGACAAACATTTAATTGTAGCATAAAGTTATTGATTTATAACCGTAAAAACTAGTAAATTAATAGAAGCTAACTGCTATTCCTGGTCAAAATTTAGGTATATAAAGACTATTCCTCTCTCAACTAATCTCGATGTCAGAGTGAGGGATTATCCTCGTATGTCTAAATATCTACTCAAATTAAAAGGGTTAAGGATTATGATGAGGATCTATCAAAAATTAGCGTTTGCAACTGCTTGTCTAACAGTATTTTCGACTGTCGCTGTCAAACCAGTGAGCGCGATCGATAATAACTCCCACGGGCAATTAGTAGCGCAGTCTTCCTACAACGAAGAATCATTTACACAAGAAACGGCACAAGAGTCTGAGACTAGTCCAAATGATGTACCGTCATCCACACAAAGTTCCGATGAGTCTTGGATAATGCCAATTTTATGGGGATTAGGCGGATACTTAATTGGGAGCCTTGTAGGAACAAATAAGACTTATACCAAGATGAACAAAGGTCGTTAATCTGCATTTATGCTGTTTGAACGATATATCGATATATCTCTAATCTCTAAGAGTGTGTTTCCCCTCAAATCAAGCTAGTTCCAAATCTAGATAAGTGACTTCTTACAACAAATTAATGGTGGACAATTTTTAGTCTGTCCACCATTAATGGGTAATAGAGAAACAGGGAATAGGGAATAGGGAACAGGGAATAGGGAATAGGGAACAGGGAACAGGGAATAGGGAACAGGGAACAGGGAACAGGTAATTATTTATAACTCTAAACTCTAAACTCATAACTCCTAACTCCTAACTCCTAACTCCTAACTCCTAACTCCTAACTCCTAACTCTCAACTCTCGATCTCTTTGCCAAATAAGGTTAGGTACATCAAACGATAGATGTCTGTGTTGTCTACAGTCGTAGGTAACTTGTCTGCATTTAATCCGTGCGTTTTAGCGACAATGGAACCAGTAAAATCATCACTACCTGCCCAGGCGATCGCGAAGGGATGATTTTTTCCTTGTTTATCTGGTCCCGACATAAAAGGTAAAGTAGCTGTACCATCTTTACCATCCCAGGGTGCGCCGTTTGCTCCTTTTTCTGGCACGGGTTTATCTAAAGGAAATTTTTCAGTGGTGCCTCCAATTACTTCTAAACCACCTGCATCGCTATCGGCAGCGGTGAGTAATAATGTATTGGGATTTTTTTTGTCGATAAAATCCATTGCTACACCAACTGCATCGTCGGCACGTTTGATTGCTTCTATGCAGCCTTTGGCATTGTTGAAATTACAAAAGTTGTCGCTTCCTTCTTCTTCTAAAACAATAAAAAATCCATTTGAATTTTGAGATACAATTTTTAAGGTTGCATCTAACATCTGTGAGACTGTCGGCGTGTCTGAAACGTATAAGGGTAAATTTTTCTCTTTTAAATCTTCCTCGAATTCGTCGTTATAAGTGTCTGTTGCGGCGAATATTCCTAATACTTTTTTAGTGTCTGCGGGTAAATTTAAAAGTTCGTCGCGGGTATAAACTACGGTATAGCCCTTTTTTTTGGCTTCTTCGATTAAATTTAATCCATCTTCTCGCTGACTTTCTTCAGAAGAAGCATATCTTCCCGCAGTACCTTTAGGCAGATAAAATACTTCACCACCACCTAAAATTACATCAACACCAGAATTAACTATTTGTTTAGTAATTTCTGTAAACTCGCGACGAGTCTTGGTTTTAGCTACAAATGCACCAGTTCCCGGCTCTGGTATAATACCGGAATTGATAATCGCCGTGGCTTTACCAGCTTCAACAGCTTCTTCCATAATAGTTTGAGGTTTACCGGAAGCTGCAATTAAGGGTTGTCCATTTTCATCCAAACCAAAAGAATCGTCGTCTACTTTGATCCCCGTCGCGTGAATTACCGCACCTCCATTAGAAGTGGCGGTAAGCTGGTTTTTTAGATGTCCTAAATAAACACCTGAATTAGACATCTTATCCCAATTTAATTTACCATCCGGCCCATAATTGAGCATCCGCGCTGCACCCCAATGAGATGCACTGGTACCATCTGGATGGATAAATATTACGTTTCCTTGGCTACTTGAATTCGTCGTAGTTTGATTGGATGTGGAATTGTTACATCCAGCTAAAGCTACCATTACCAAGGCTGTTAAACCAATAATTCTGTTAATTTGCAACACGGTTTTTGAAATACTCTATACATTTGTTTCTAATTGAATCCAGGCTTTTATGATGTCAACCCTGCGCTACATATAGCAATCTGTTTGGGATTTGTAAATGTATTTTAAGGAAGTTTTTAGCTGTTATTGGCTGTGGAGGTAAGTAAGTAGGCACAAATAAACCGAACTATATCACCCGACGGTAAATTAAGCTAAAACCCTTACTCTTACTGTTACGGGTTCCCTGCCTACTCCCTATTCTCTGCCCAACCTCCTAAAGATAGAGTTTAGATATTTAAATATATTTTTAGCTTCTAAATATATTTATCTGGCAATAAAAAAATATTTAGGTAAATATTTCCTCAAATTGGAAAGAAAAAATGTGAAATGTTATAAATACTCTTTACACTACGTATGAAGAAAATAAAATGTAATTTATATAGCAATACGCACGATGAGTTGTGAGAAAGCTAGGTGCCAGAAACCCGGTTTTTCCAAAAAACCGGGTTTCTAAAATATCACAAATGATTTAGGAATGCTATATACCATTTGTACATATTAAAAATATTATTGCTATGTTGATGGCAGAAATTTTAAGTGAAAAAATAGCCAAAGAAGCTATTAAAAGTTTAGCTAGTGTTTTTCTAGATTTAGGTTGGGAAAAAATCGTCGATAGTAAGAATCAGCGGATATCTTTTGATGAGCAGCAAATTTCTGATGCATCGCACAAATACATTAAAAACTACACTGTACGTCAAGGTTATCTAAAAGTTCTGGGTATGCGCGAGCCTGTAGCATTGGAAAAAGTTTATACAAATGTACGTTTTCTACAAAAGTGGAATATTCGCCAATTTATGTCTATTGAAGATTTAGAAAAAGCTTTCCGAAAAGATGGTGGTTTTCAATCTAAAGGAATTTTAGATGTAAATGGACTTGAAGTAGCTAATGAAAAACAGTATTTGATGGTATTAGGTGGCCCCGGAGTTGGTAAATCTACGTTTTTACGTAAAATGGGACTAGAAGCACTGAAGAGAAACCAAGGAAAATATTTACATGAATCTATTCCGGTTTTTATAGATTTAAAAAGATTTGAATCTAAAGAAATTGATATTCAACAAGCGATTGCAGAAGAATTTAGTATTTGTGGCTTTCCAAGTGCAGAAAGGCTTATAGAGAAATTACTAACTGAAGGAAAATTATTAATTTTATTAGATGGTTTGGATGAAGTTCCAGGAAAAGTTGTTAATTATATAATCGACTACATTCATAATTTTTGCGATAAATACGATCGAAATCGCTTTATAATTTCCTGTAGAACAGCTGCATATAATAATAATTTTCGTCGCTTTACTGATGTAGCGATGGCAGAGTTTGACGATACTCAAATTAAGCAGTTTATTTATAATTGGTTTCAATCAGAAGCCGATTTACAAATAGGTACTGCTGAGAAATGTTGGGAATTACTGCAAAAAGCAGAAAATGCAGGAGCAAAAGAATTAGCGAATACACCTTTATTGCTGACTTTACTTTGTTTGGTTTATCACCGCTCGCAAAATTTTCCTAATAATCGTAGCGTTTTATATCGTAAGTCTTTACGATTATTTTTAGAAGAATGGGCTGCTGAAAGAAGAATTATGCGAGAAGCAATTTACGAAGGTTTAAATGCAGAATATCAAGAAATACTGCTTTCAGAAATTGCTCATGCATATTTTGATACAGACCAGTTATTCTTTGATAAGCGGGAAGTAGTTGATTGTATTAAGACTTTTTTACAAGAGAATCTGAATGCGCCGAAGCATTTAGCTGGAGAAAAAATATTAGATGCTATTGCGATTCAACAGGGAATTTTAGTAGAGCGTGCCCAAGATGTATTTTCTTTCTCTCACTTGACGCTACAGGAATATTTAACGGCGCAATATATTGTTGATAATTGTCAAATTGGTAAATTATTAAATAATTGTTTAATAGATAGACGCTGGGATGAAGTATTTCAATTAGTTGCTGGTTTGATGCGCGGTGGAATAGATGATTTGCTA
>JBCCLY010000168.1:0-7735 GCA_039026655.1 Cyanobacteria bacterium P01_C01_bin.38
ATCGATTACAATAATCGGGGTTTGGTTTATTTCCAAAGTGGTGAAGAAGAAAAAGCTGTTCGCGATTTTAATAAAGCGATACAAATAAATCCCGGATTGCCTAGTGCTTACAATAACAGAGCTAATTATTATGCTGGTATTGGAGATTTTAAAGCAGCACTTAGAGATTATGAAAAAGCTTTAGATTTAAATCCTACTCACGTTAAAGCGTGGATTAACCGAGGTATAACTTTGCGCGAACTCGGAGAATTTAACGAAGCAATTGATAATTTTGAAACGGCGCTATTTTTCGGAAAATTAGAAAGCTATATTTTTGCTGAGAAAGGTAGAACTTACCATGCATGGGGCGAATGGAACTGCGCGATCGCCGATTATAATCGGGCTTTGAAAAAACTCTCTACTGATGCTAAGGGAACTGATAACCAAACCACGCGTCTACGCATACAAGTAGAAGATTGGTTAAATGAATTACTACTTCCAATGCATCCTGAATGGAAGATTAATGAATGAAATACATTTAGTAACGTTTTTTCCATCTCGATTTATTAATTTAAGATGGTAAGTTTAATTCAGGGTATGCTGTAATCCCAGAAGTTATTTTTACTTGATTTAGTATGGGTTTTAGATTTCCGATTCAAGTTTAGACTTTAAATTATAATTCGCAAACTCGCAACGACGATAATCCAAAAGAAACCCATCCGTTGTTAAAATCAACCTACGGGCTAACAGCTAATAGATGATAACTGTACGAATCATAATCTAACAGGATTAGCAATTAGTTATTAACTATTAGCTGTTAACTTTGGAACCTTTTTGAAATTATATTTACCCTTTCTAGGAATCGCATTTATTATACGCCTGCAATAATATTTCCTCTAAATATTAAGGTGTAGACTCTTTAATTTCAGCCGCTGTTGCATTGTTAGTCAATACAATTTGTTTTTTATTGCGGGGTATCCGATTTCCGTGCTGTTGCATTATATTACTAGCTTGACGGGAATCAAAAGTATTGCTAAATTCCGCCCTTAGATTGTTGACACGTTCTTGAGCGGTTTTCACTTCAGTACGCACTTGCCGTAACTTATCTTGTCCTGACCAATGATGAGGTAAAAGCTGAGTTAAAGCAGATATTGCAGCTGCGGAAATTGCGAAGTTAACTCCTATCTTTACTGTTGTCTCCAACGCCATTATTTGATAAGAACGTTGACGTAAACGACGCTTTGGGCGAGGAACAGCCCTGCGCTGAGGTATCGGTTGTAGTTGCGGACTTGAAGGTTGAACTGCATTCATAATTAACTCAATCTCCTGTAAAAATGAGTATTTGGTAAATATCTAAGAACCAGCTATTTACTGTTTTTATTTGCTGCCATCTTACTTCATTTTTATCAAACTGCTACACCTAGAAGCAAAGCAATAAAAATAACCCTAGCAATCTTAAGTGAGTTTCCCTAAGTAACTTACAGTTAATAGCTACAAGTTTCCGGAAGAGATACTTAAAATTGCCAGGATTACAAACTCTACAAAAGCGTAAAGAAATAAAGATTATTTACTCTGGGGGTTTACTTGTAGAGTTCAGTTGCCAAACGCCAAGCCAAAACACCTGGAATTAAAGCCACAACTAAAGCGATATAAACTTGAGTGTCTGAAATAGGCATCCTTTGAAATCTCCTAATCTTACTGAACGACAGAATACTTCGTTTTCTACTTTTCACTGTTTTACCCAAATTGGGTTAGAAGTTGTTACAAGATGCAACAATTGAAGTGGGAATTGGGGATTGGGAATTGGGCATCGGTAGTTGGTAGTTGGTAGTTGGTAGTTGGTAATTGGTAACTCTTAACTCCTAACTCTTAACTCCTAACTCTTAACTCCTAACTCTTAACTCCTAACTCCTAACTTAAAACCTTTAACCTTGAAAAATGTATTTAGGCATAGATTTCGGGACTTCTGGCGCTAGGGGTGTGGCGATCGCCTCTGCGGGGAATATTGTAGAGGAGGTACGATGTCCGTTTGAGATGTCGTTGGAAACCGATTTAATAAATTGTTGGCGCACTGCTTTATTTAGCCTTCTAGAGCAAATTAGTAAGGAATCGCGGCGAGAAATTACCCGCATTGCTATCAACGGTACTTCCTCAACTGTTTTATTGTGCGATGCTGCGGGGAATGCTGTTGATGCTCCTTTGCTCTACAACGATGCGCGGGGAGTAGGGATGCGCGAACAATTAAAAAATATTGCTCCACCAAATCATACTGTATTAAGCGCTACTTCCAGCTTGGTAAAATTGTTATGGATGATACAGTTGCCTTTTGTTAGGAAAGCTAAATATTTTTTACATCAAGCAGATTGGTTGGGGTTTCTTTTACATGGCAAGTTAGGTATCAGCGATTATCACAATGCGTTGAAACTTGGTTACGATGTGGAAGCATTACAATATCCGGAATGGCTTAGCAGATTGCAGATATCAATTCAACTACCAAAAGTAGTAATTCCAGGAAATCCGATAGGAGAATTACGTTCGGATATTGTTGCTAAATACAATTTTTCTAAAGATTGTTTGGTGTGTGCGGGTACGACAGATAGTATCGCGGCATTTATAGCTAGCGGAGCAAATTCTCCCGGTGAAGCGGTGACTTCTTTGGGTTCAACGTTAGTTTTAAAATTGTTAAGTCGTATTCGTGTAGATAATTCTGAATATGGGATTTACAGCCATCGTTTCGGGGATTTATGGTTAACTGGAGGTGCTTCTAATACAGGGGGTGCGGTTTTAAAAGAATATTTTACAAGTAACGAATTAGAAAAATTTAGTAATGAAATAGATATAACTAATAAAAGCGAATTAGATTATTATCCTTTACTAAAACCCGGAGAGCGTTTTCCAATCAATGACCCCAATTTATCACCAAAATTAGAACCACGTCCCGATAATTCTGTTAAATTTTTGCATGGTTTGTTGGAAAGTATGGCTCGAATTGAAACAAGAGGATACAAATTATTGCAAGAATTTGGTGCGGATAATTTAACTCGCGTTTACACTGCTGGAGGTGGTGCGAAAAATCATGTTTGGGGAGAGATTCGGAAGCAATATTTAAAAGTTCCGGTAGTATCTTCGGTAAATACAGAAGCTGCTTATGGTAGTGCTTTATTAGCAATGCGAGGTTTAACAGTGAACAGTGAGCAGTGAACAGTGAACAGTGAACAGTTAGTATCTTAAAGGTATTTTGAGGAATTTAGATATAGTTTTTGCGATTGCAAAAGATTTTTCTGGTGTTGCGAAATAGCCTATATCAATATAGTTCTTAGATTTGAAATATAATCTGACTCGATAGTTTTTATCATCATCGCTATTAAGGTTTACTCTTTTAATACCAATAAATACAACGTTATTTAATGAACGCTTATCTCTATATATTTGATTCTTGAATAATTCTCGACGCTCGTGAATTATTTTATTACCGCGAAGATTGATTTTTAAATAATTTGATTCGTTGGTATTAAAACGAATTAAAATTATCCCAGGAATTAATAATATAAAACTAAATGCTACTAAAATTAACTTGAATTTTAAAGTATTTGAACCAGATATAATCCAGAAAAATCCTGCCATAAAAAATAGATTTATCAGCAGTAAGCGATAAGAGAATTTTCTTCGATTTCTGACTTCTTTCAAATCGCTTAATACAAGTAGACTAACCGTTTTTTTTACAACCTTCATTGACAATTAGCCTGTTTCTGCTCAAAAGTATATTTCTTGAGTCAACCGTTACCTTTCAAAATAATACCTAAAAATATCAGCTTAATTTGATACTGGCAATACGTAAATAGCAATTTTATGGTTATGCAGTATTTAATGGCTAAAACCACAATTTTTTTTGGCGATCGCCATTTGGGTTTGGTGATTCTTAGTTGCTGACGGATGAGAAGATATACCTAAATCGATTTAAAACAGGAATATTAATAGTATTTATGTTCTATACTCAAATCTTCACTTCGGTATTTTTTCAAAACCCTAGCACTAGGGTAATGGGTATTCCTATTTTTGGAATGTGGGATTGGATAAACGAAGCAATAGTACCTCAGTACTTTTAAAAGTTAAGTTTAAATTAACCTTAACTGCCTTGCTTTTTCTTCTTCAAATTAAGTTAGTGTCAAATTCAAAATACCGCCTTTATATTCTGCTTGTACTTTAGTATTTTTAATTCTTGCTTTGATATACTTTTCAGTAAGCTGTAAAAATAATTTTTCGGTTAAGTATAGGAATCCGGTTTGATTTTTGTTAGCAGCTAGCGACAGCGTACCGTGGATATTGCATATCCGTACCTTTATGTCTTTCCGAAGGGACTTAAGGACATATAAAGTTAGGTACTTATAGGGTGTGTTACGGCTTTAGCCTAACGCACCGAAACCAAGATTTAATAAATATTCTCTTATTAACTTTTGACTTTCACGAAGCGGTTGACACATTATCTTTTATTTTCAAGACAGGAGTTTGATTTTCCTCTAATCCAATCATTTGAGAACAACCTAATTCAAAAGCAAATTCGACATCTTCTCCTGCTGCTAAAGCATCGTAAAACGCTACAGAAAAATTAATTGCCGCTTTATCCCCAATTGCTCTATTCATCCCAATTACATAATTAATATGTTCGTGAATAGCTTCTGCTTGAACTTCCGAATAACAAGCGTTTAGCACTACACATTCCACACCTTTTTGAACGAATAGTTTAAACTGACTCGCTAAAGTATCTGCTTCTACGAAAGCTGCCATTCCCGTTTCATCTTCAAGGACGATACCATCTTCTCCAGCACCATGTCCGCAGAAATGAACGATTTGGGGTTGAGTATCCAAAATTGCTCTGTAAAATTTTGAGTCGCAACTTCCCAGTAACGACGAGTATCATCAATTCTGTATCTAGTGTCACCTTTTTGAATCAATTGCCATGCCAAACGACCTTTAACAAAATTTAGATATGGATTATTGATTTGTTCTTGTTCAACGTTTTCTAAGGCAGTTTCAGCATTACTTAATGCATTACGGTTAAGCAGTTCTTCTACAGCTTTAAGACCACTGTTAATATTAGCTAGCCTTAATTCTTGGATAGCGTATTCAGCAACAGCTTCTGTGGAAGAGGTTTCTATAGCAAATTCGGATTTTTCCTGTTCTCTATTTGATGAAGATGGTGTTGGTATAAGTGGAAAATTGGGTAAAGTTGGCAGTGGCTTTTGTAACAACACGCTAGAACTAAATAAAGAAAGATTAATTATACTAGCGACCAGTATAAAGCTTATGTTTAGCGAGGAAAAGTGATTTGTTTGTACGCTTTGCTTTTTGATCTCTTCAGGAATAGGTAGGCTGACTTCAGCAATCTGTATATTTCTTTTTGATTTGAGAATTTCTCTAAACTCAGCTTTTGCGGCGTTCAAATCACCATGAGCAAACTTACCCATTCCACGAGCGTAAATAAGTAGCGGTTGAAACTCACTCAATGGTTCTGTAAATGTTTCCATTAATGATGCCATTCGCAGTAATTCTGGTTTGTCCCATTCATCTATTTTAGAGAATGCCAATGCTAGTTCGCGAGCTGCTTGACTGGGTTTGGTGTATGCTAAAGCTATCCACCGCTGAATTTTGGCAAAATCTTGGATATCTGGATCGTTACTCAGAAGCTGTTTGTGTAGATATTCCAGCAAGAAATTTGACAATTGATTAATTCTTTGCTTACCGAAGCATTCATTGGACTGCAACCCCCTTAGCAGTTGATTTCGCACTGCTAAATCCATCTCATAAAGTTCATGACCAACTTCATCACATAAAGCAGAAAGTAATAAATCTCCAACTGCAATCCAAGGAATATCTAATATTTGCTTATGAACATCCTTTTGTGAAATAATCCATAGACCATACAATAAATCCGGTGTTAGTGTTAACGGGAAAGCAGCATGATAGGCTAAATATAAGTGACCTTTTCCAAAGCGTTTGGCAAAAGATTCGATGCGTCTTTGGGCAACTTCAGGTTTCATTCTGCTCATTTTCGTCGCCCCTCAAAGTTTGTAGGTCGTCCGCGCAGTAAGCTAATAGCATCCTGCAAACCCGCTCTGCTGACTTCAAACATTGGGACAAGACTGGCAATTTCACCAGCAGTTGTACCAAACCAACGCTTTTTCGGCATAGGATTTAACCAAGCTATGTGACGCACCTTTTGTTGTAAATGAGTAAGAAATTCTTGAGTTAATTGGTAACGTTCGTCGCTGTAGCCACCACGAGCTGCACCAGCATCGCTAAAAATTAATACAGCAGTGCGCTCGGAGCAAACATGAGTAATAATATCGTTGACTAATTCCCCTTGCTGATGATAAGAGTCGCGGTAAAGATATTCAACGGGGCTGTTGTGAAAGTAGTAAATGCCAGTTCTGCCCAAACGACCACCTCGCAAAGCTGTTTCTGCTAACCTCTGTGAAAGAGTGTGAAAAGGTACCATTGACCCATCTTGATCAATTAATAACAGCAATTCTGCTCGGTTTACCCGAGGTGGAATCAGCACGGGTTCAATTAATATACCTTGGTTCCCAATATGTATAATCGTTGCTTCCACATCCAACTCTGTAGCTTTTCCCTCACGTACAGGACGGCGTAAATAGCGCCAAGTTTGTTTCATTTGCCGGTTCGTAACTGGTAAAAAATCACCACTCAGATAGTTGCTTGTAGCTTGTAAAACTGATTTGACTACTTGTATATCGTCTTGCTTGGTTGGTGGAGAAGCAGAAGCAGGAGAATCAGGAGTAGGTTTAGCCTTTCGTTTAGATAGCCAATTAGATACCCAGCGGTAAAGTAAATATTCGCAAGTTGTAATCGCCAAAAATATAATAATCCAAATCTCCAAATTTGGCTGTACTGTGCGAGGGATTGGTTTTACTGGCTGGGCTAACTCGGTTGGTTGTGAGGTTGGCGGTAGTTGTGGTTTCTGAGTTGCTATTGGAGTGGGTCTTGTATTTGGCTTTGTGATTTGTGGTTGTCGGCATTCTCTCATACCAAAAATAATTCCAACTCCTAGCATTCCTATAATTAAAAAAGGAACAATACGATACTTGTTAACAGCTTCACTTTCTTTTTCTGATGCTGGTGCAACAACTTCACTACCAATCACTTGTTCAAAGTGATAATCCAATATAGATTTCTCCTCAGCAGATTTAACCCACAAAGTTTGACACAAACGTTTTAAAGCTGCTTTGTCACCAATGCCAAAACCAGCTTGTAAAGATTGCAAAACTAAGTGATACTCATCAATACCGAGCGGTAAACCTGCTTCCCTTAATTTTGTAAAGAGTTCTTGTAGGGGTAGTTCGTTTGTGTTCATAACTTTTCCACCTTCTCTACCAACCTCCTGAGTAACTCATACAATCTCCGGTAAATTAATATGTCATTGCGAGCGAAGCGAAGCAATCCCAATTGCTGCGATTGCTTCGCTTCGCTCGCAATGGCGCTTAATTCAACGGATATCATATAATTCAAGACTTCCTCAAATAACGTACATGGTCTTGCCAAGTCTTCAACAACACTCCAGCAAAGGGTAATTTCCCATCCAGTTTGGCTAAAACCTCGTCTTCTGGATACTTTTTTAAAACCCGAAACCAATCAATTAATTCACTAGTACTAACCTTCTTTCCCGCTTCTCCTTTGTCTTTCCCCATCTCATCCCGCAATTTCAGAAACCGAATCGCTGCTTTAGCTACTAATTGCG
>JBCCLY010000169.1:0-7708 GCA_039026655.1 Cyanobacteria bacterium P01_C01_bin.38
CGTTAATCCCGAATTACTTGGTGGTGCAGCGAGCATGACAGCTGCGCGGTTAATTTACAATCAGTTTCTTGGTACCGCTCAAAATTGGGGTTTTGGTTCCGCTTTAAGTACCGTGTTGATTTTGCTAGTGAGTTTGGCGATCGCCTTTCTAATCAAGTTTGGTGAAGGCGCACCCGAAAGGTAATTTTTTATGGTTCGTAGTTGGGGCTTTAGCCCTAAATACGAGGGCTAAAGCCCCAACTAAGAACTTTAATTATATGTAAAAAAATAATGAATTCCTTTAATCCTTTAATTAGTAGTTATTCAACCATCAGTTTTCAGCAATAAATCTTATGTACGATGATTCTCTAAAAAAGAAGTTTTTCACTATTTATTATGCAGAGAAGATTTTATTGATTTTTACAGATAATTAAAGTTCGTAGTTGGGGCTTTAGCCCTAAATCCGAGGGCTAAAGCCCCAACTACGAACCATATGAAAAAAATTACCTTTCGGGTGCGCCTTCACCAAACTTGATTAAAAAGGCGATCGCCAAACTCACCAGCAAAATCAACACGGTACTTAAAGCGGAACCAAAACCCCAATTTTGAGCGGTACCAAGAAACTGATTGTAAATTAACCGCGCAGCTGTCATGCTCGCTGCACCACCAAGTAATTCGGGATTAACGTAATCTCCCAAACCCGTGATAAATACCAGCATCGAAGCAGCAGCAATACCGGGGAAAACTTGAGGTACGGTAACTTTCGCAAACACTTGGATAGAATTTGCTCCTAAATCAGATGCTGCTTCGAGCAATCGTTTATCCAATTTTTCTAAGGAAGCATATAAAATCAAAACCATATAAGGCAGCAAATTGTAGCTCATACCAATTAATACTGCTGGAGTACTATTAAGTAAATTTAAAGTTGGTAAATTTAAATTTGTTAATACAGTATTAAGTAAACCTGTAGGACGTAGAATTGTAATCCAAGCATAAGAACGAAGTAGCGAGGAAGTCCATAAAGGTAAAATAAAAGCCAGAAGTAGCAGATTTCGCCATCGTTTTGGTGCCATCCGCGCAATCCAAAAAGCAACCGGAAAACCTACAACTAAACAAATACCAGTAGTAGCAAAAGCTAAAATTAAAGAACGTTTTATTACCTGTAAATAAAGAGGATCTAAGATAAGTAAATAATTTTCAAAACCACTTGGATTAACAATATCTCCAGGTTTAATTCCCGGTACAAAGCTTAATTGAATAATTATCAGCGTTGGTAAAACTAATAATAACAATAGCACTAGGGCAGCAGGTGCTAATAATACTAAAGCTTGAAACCAATTTTGTGACGATTTTCGAGTTTTAATATTTTGGTAATTATTTGGTTGGGAATTTTGAATTTCGGTAGTCATGGGGTAAAAAGTTAGGAGTTAGGAGTTGGGAGTTAGGAGTTAGGAGTTAGGAGTTGGGAGTTAAGAGTTAGGAGTTAGGAGTTGGGAGTTAAGAGTTGGGAGTTAGGAGTTAGGAGTTGGGAGTTAAGAGTTATTCAAATTGAAAATAAAAGTTTCAGCGCTTAAGCAACCATAATGATAAATTTGGTATTCGTAAGTTAAGATCCCCCCAACCCCCCTTAAAAAGGGGGGCTTTGCGTGAATTCTGAGTTTGAAAGAATTTAATCGTTAATTTTTCAGTCCATTTTAATGGACTTGAGCTATTAGCTAGAGACTTGCAATCCTTGGTGGGTTTTGATTATAAGCTATAAAAGACTCCTGCAAATCTGTATTTTTCTAGCAGACAAGATGTTTGCACTACAAGACTTCGATCGAATTTGAATACACCTCCTAACTCCTAACTCCTAACTCTTAACTCCTAACTCCTAACTCCTAACTAAATTTATCCACTCGTCAATTGAGTCCAATACCGCTGGTAAACTTCTTCAAATTCTCCGACAGGGCTAAGACGCTCGCATTTTTCTAATACTTCTTCTGGTGGAAATAAAGTTGGATTATTTTGGATTTTTTCGGGCAATAATTCAAAACCGGCGCGATTTGGAGTTGCAACACCTAAACGTTCACTCATGCGGGCTGCTACTTCTGGCTTTAACATATAGTTAATCCATTCATAGGCACCATCTATATTACTGGTTGTTGTGGGAATCGCTATTGTATCTGTCCATAAAGATGAACCACTTAATGGTGTTATATATTTGAGTTTAGGATTTTCTCTAGTAATTTGAAAAGCATCTGATGAATAACACATTGCTAATAGTAAATCCCCAGACATGATTTGATTTCGCCATGCATCGGTACTAAAAGCGGCTATATCGTATTTTAAAATTTTTAGTTTTTCGTAAGCTGCTTCGATGTGTTTTTCATTCTTTGAATTATAGGAATAACCTAACATCTTTAAAACTCCGCCAATCACTTCTCGTGCATCATTTAGTAAAGTGATTCGTTTGGAAAGCTTTTTTTGATTTTGCCAAATATAATCCCAATCTTCCGGTGGTGTTTCTAATTTTTCGGAATTATAAATAAAGCCTGTAGTACCCCAACTCATAGGGACGCTATAACTATTATTTTGGTCGTATTCGGGATTTTGGAAGCGGGTAAACAAATTATTTAAGCCAGTTAAACGCCTGGGATCGATCTGCTTTAATAATCCTTTGTTGACCATCTTTTTTACTACATAGTCTGATGGATAAATCAGGCTATAAGTGCCGCCACTGCTGGCTTGTAGTTTAGCAAGCATTACCTCATTGGCATCATATACATCTGCAAGAACTTTGATACCAGTTTGAGCGCTAAAAGTTTTTAATAATTGATTATCGGTGTATTGAGTCCAAGTATAAAGATGCAATTCATCAAGCGCACCAGCTATAGGAGAAGTGGCTCTTACGTTACCCAATCTCCAACCACAACTTGCAGTTGTTAATCCAGAAAGTGCAGCTAACCCTGTTAAAAATTCTCTTCTTCTAATCATCTATTTTAGATTTTGGATTTTAGATTTTAGATTTTAGATTGTATTGTTTTTTATTTTCCTTTCAGATATATAGAGACAAATACTTTTTTCACTGTTCACTGTTCACTGTTCACTGTTCACTGTTAAGTAATGCCAAACAATCATCTTCTGCCCACCAAGCGTAAATCGGTGTTTCGGGATTTGGCAACATTCCAAATGTGCTGGGCTGCATCACAACAATGCGTAAAAGAGGCGTTAATTCAACCACATAATTAACGTGAGTTCCCAAATACATGATGTTAACCAAACGTCCTTCAAAACAGTTATTTTGTACGCTAGGTTTGTATAAAGAAAGCTGTATTTTTTCGGGACGCACGCTTAATACCACATCTTGGGATACGCCAGTGGGGGTATGTGAATCGCGCTTAACAACGACGGTTAGTCCGGCTTTGGTAATCACCTCAATATTGGCTGCGTCTACATCGGCTATCTCACCTTCTAACAAATTTGTATCGCCGATAAAATCTGCTACAAATGGCGACAGAGGTTGCTCGTAAATATCGTTAGGAGTACCAATTTGCTCGATTTGACCTTGGTTCATTACCGCAATACGTTGGGATAACGACAGCGCTTCCTCTTGGTCATGCGTTACCATAATGAAAGTTAAGCCTAAATTTTGATGTAGATTTAACAACTCAACCTGCATCTCTTTGCGTAGCTTTAAATCTAACGCTCCCAATGGTTCATCTAGCAATATAACCGCAGGACGATTGACTAAAGCCCGCGCTAATGCAACTCGCTGTTGTTGACCGCCAGAAAGCTGATTGGGATATCGCGATCGCAAACTTTCCATTTTCACGAGTTCTAAAGCTTCTTTGACTCGATTGCTAATTTCGGCTTTACGTAATCTCTTTAACCTCAAGCCAAAAGCAATGTTATCCCATACATTGAGATGGTCAAATAAAGCATAACTCTGAAACACAGTATTAACTGGTCTACGATGAGGAGCAATTTTAGCCATTGGACGACCTTGAATAAAAACCGTTCCTGCGTCTGCTTTCTCAAAACCAGCAATCAAACGCAATACAGTGGTCTTTCCGCAACCGGAAGGACCGAGAATACTAAAAAATTCTCCTTGTCTGACATCTAAATCTATTCCATGCAATGCCGGTTCTTTATTAAAAAATTTGAATACTCCAGACAGTTCGACATCAAGTGACTCAAAGGTGGTCACATCTTCTTGTTGTTGCGTTATCATTTGAGACATAATCTTTGATTAATCCGCGTATTTTTACGTATTTGCGCCAACATATGTAGTTTCGACAGCTAACTATTATAAGCACTTTGGTTTATTGTATACGTCAAAAACAAATTTACTAGCCACTAAGGGCAGTTGATGAAGTATAAAGTTAGTCATTCGTCCCATGAGCATATCGCTTCTCGGTTTTAGAGTAGTTCCTGGATCTACCTGTAAGCTTAAGAATATTAGAATCTCCGCGAAAGCAATTAGCGGTTATCCGAAATTTTTTTAACTCAAACCAAAATCCGTTTGCTCCAAGATGTCGGTTTGCCGCAAGATATTTGCGTAGAGTAAGACATAATCTAAAATCTAAAATCTAAAATCTAAGATTTATAATCGATATGATTCTTTACGATATAGCAATAAGTAGCTAAAAATACACCAAAACATAATATAATCTTTCAATTATTTAACGGTCGTCTCCCGGTTTTTACGGAGACACAATTGTATACAGATAATGCTATTTTCTCTATAATTTTTTGTTTTATGAGTTCATTACAATTACCATCAATCGGCAGAAAAAAAGATACGCGTACCGTAGGAAAAGGCTACCAATCGATATTCTTAATATTATTTACGCTGCTTCTTACAAGCGGAATCCTAAGTCGATTAGCATATTTACAAGTAGTTAAAGGAGAAAGCTTTAGTAAGCGAGCAGAAGAAAATCGTGTTCGTTTAATTTTGCGGCAGCCAGAACGTGGTAATGTTTTCGATAGAAACGGTAAACTTTTAGCTACAACTCGCTATCCTCACTCCGTATATTTGTGGCCTATGGCTCACAAAAAAGAATCTTGGGCAACAGTAGCTCCGCGTTTATCCGAAATTCTGAATATCCCCGAACAAGAAATTCAAGAGCAGCTAGAAAAAGCAGGTCCAAATTCCAGTTCTTTAGTAAGGATTGCTCGCGATATTAGTCTTCCTCAAATTACAGCTTTAAAAGAGTATAAAAGCGAACTCCCCAACGTAGAAATTAACCGAGAAGCCGTTCGTTACTATCCTCATGGCGCACAACTAGCTCACGTACTCGGTTACACCCGCGAACTCACCCAAGAACAATTAGCCAAGAAAAAGAAAGATGGCTACCGTCTCGGTGACGTAATCGGACAGATGGGTGTAGAAAGAGCATTTGAAACTACCTTACGGGGAGAATGGGGCGGTCAACAAGTGGAAGTTGACGGAAAAGGTCGTCCGATCAAGGTATTAGGCGTAAAACAAGCCCAACCCGGTCAAGATATCAAATTAACCATAGATTTGGATTTACAAAAAGCTGCTTACAAAGCTTTGCAAGGACGTACCGGCACAATTATCGCCTTACATCCTGAAAACGGTGGGATTCTAGCAATGGTGTCCTATCCTGCATTCGATCCCAACGTATTTTCCAAACAAAATCCTTCACAAAAAGAGTTGCAGGCAATACTCTTAGGTAAAAAGCATCCAATGCTTAACCGTGCTTTCAGAGGTTATCCACCTGCAAGTACTTTTAAAGTTGTCACCATTGCAGCAGGTTTAGAATCAGATAAATTTTCTCCAAATACGGTACTACAAACTTCAGGTTATCGAATTTTTGGCGGACACCGTTTTAACGAATGGAACCATAAAGGATTTGGTCCCTTGAACTTTGCAGGAGCCTTAGCTTGGAGTAGCGACACATTCTTTTATCAAGTAGGTGCCAGAATCGGCGGCGAGCAATTAATCAAATGGACTAAAAAATTTGGATTCGGCTCGCAAACAGGTTCAGAATTTTCCTTCAGCGAATCAAGAGGATTTGTACCAGATAACGCTTATCAGCGAAAATTGTGGAAACGCGATTGGACAGTAGGCGACTCCGTGAATATGTCCATCGGGCAAGGAGCATTACTAGCTACACCTTTACAAGTAGCAAGAATGTTCGCCATCCCAGCAAACGGTGGCTATTTAGTCAAGCCCCACGTTCTCAAAGACAACGAAGAGAAAAAGAAGTGGCGAGAAAACATCGGCATGAAGCCCTCAACCACAAAAATGATTCAAAGAGGATTGCGAGAAGTAATTACATCAGGTACAGCTAAATTAATGAACTCGCCAACACTTCCCCCAAATGCCGGTAAAACGGGAACCGCAGAAGCATGGTTGCCAAGTCGCGTCAAAGCAAATCATGCTTGGTATGGCGGATATGCGCCCTTAGACAAACCCGAAGTAGTCATATTAGGATTCGCCGAACACTCCGGAGGTGGTGGAGGTAGCGTCGCCGCACCAATGGTAAAACAAGTTATGGAAGAATACTTCAGCCGTAAATATCCAGGTAAATATAAGAAAGTTGAAGGGAAAGCTCAGTAATTGGGAGTTGGTAGTTGGTAGTTGGTAGTTGGGAGTTGGTAGTTGGGAGTTGGTAGTTGGGAGTTGGGAGTTGGGAGTTGGTAGTTGGGAGTTGGGAGTTGGTAATTGGTAGTTGGGAGTTGGTAGTTGGTAGTTGGGAGTTGGTAGTTGGGAATTGGTAGTTGGTAGTTGGGAGTTGGGAATTGAGTTTGCTTGAGAAAGGGAGCGAGACGCTCCCACTACAAATTCCTAACTCCTAACTCCTAACTCCTAACTCATAATTCCTAACTTTGTCTCAATAACCCATTACCCATTACCCACTACCCACTACCCACTACCTATTACCCATTACCTACTCACATTCAAGAGACTTGCGAGTAGAAACGCCGGTTTTTGAGTTAACGCCACTTGCGGTTTCGCAAAGTTTTTTGATTTCTACGCGGTCTAAAATAGCACCGCTAAAATCAGCGCCGGTAACATCTACATTATTAAAAACACTACGTAACATCATTGCATTGGCAAAAATTCCATCACTCAAATCGGAATTTTTAAAACTTGATAAATAAGCAATGCCATCGGTGAAGTCAACACCGTGAAAATTTGAGTTTTCTAATAATGAACCATTAAAAACAGCGCCACGCATATCGGCATTGCTAAAATTAGTATCTTCTAAACTTAGAGTTGCATATTCCTCTCCTACTAAACTTTGCCCGGATAAATCTTTACCAGATAATTCATTACCCGCCGCACGTGAAATACTAGACGAACTTGCAGCTTCTGCCGACAAAGGATAAAAAAGCACCACAATAGCTAAGATAAAGCCAGTTAATACTTGCCAAAATTTCATAACTTATCTCTAATCTCTACTTACATCTCTATAAATACACCCACATTTAAACATAGTAATGGGTAATGGGTAATAGGTAGTTGGTAGTTGGGGATTGGGCATAGGGCATAGGGCATAGGGCATTGGTAATGGGGATAGTTGTGAGTTAAGAGTTAGGCAACGGATGGAGTTAGGAGTTAGGAGTTAGGAGTTAGGAGTTAGGAGTGGGAGCGAGACGCTCCCTTTTTATTTTTCAACCGGGTCTAATCTATAATTCCCAATGCCCAATGCCCAATGCCCAATGCCCAATGCCCAATGCCCCAGGCCCAATTCCCAACTACCAACTACCAATGCCC
>JBCCLY010000170.1:0-7630 GCA_039026655.1 Cyanobacteria bacterium P01_C01_bin.38
GATGAAAACTTTATCGAAATCGAAACACCCATACTAACTCGCTCTACTCCGGAAGGGGCACGGGATTTTCTTTTACCAAGTCGCGTTAATGCTGGTGATTGGTTTGCTTTACCTCAGTCACCGCAACTATTTAAGCAGATTCTTATGGTATCGGGTACCGATAGATATTATCAAATTGCTCGCTGCTTCCGCGATGAAGATTTACGCGCTGACAGACAACCGGAATTTACTCAGCTAGATATGGAAATGAGTTTCATGTCTGTTGAAGAAATTATCGCACTCAATGAAAAGTTGGTGGCTCATATCTTCAAAACAGTAAAAAATATCGATCTACCACCTTCTTTTCCACGTCTCACCTATGCTGAAGCAATGGAACGCTATGGTAGCGATAAACCCGATACACGCTATGGTTTAGAATTAGTTAATGTTTCGGATTTACTCAAAGACTCTGGTTTTAAGGTATTCCGTGATGCGATTGCCAAAGGCGGTATTATCAAAATTCTTCCCATTCCCGGTGGCGATGTAATTTCTAATGTCCGTATCAAACCCGGTGGCGATATGTTTAAAGAAGCTAGTGAAGCGGGTGCTAAAGGTTTAGCTTACATTCGTGTCAAAGAAAATGGGGAAATTGATACTATAGGTGCAATCAAAGATAATTTGAGCGACGCACAAAAACAAGAAATTTTGCAGCGCACTAATGCAAAACCAGGACATTTATTACTTTTCGCTGCTGCTGATTCTAATACAGTTAATAAAACCTTAGATAGACTGCGCCAGTTTGTAGCCAAGGAATTTAAGTTAATTGAATCCGATAAAATCAATTTACTTTGGATTACAGATTTTCCGATGTTTGAATGGAATGCAGAGCAAAAACGGCTTGAAGCATTACATCACCCATTCACCGCTCCCCATCCTGACGATTTAGATGACTTAAAAACCGCACGCGCCCAAGCTTACGATTTAGTATTAAATGGCTTTGAAATTGGTGGTGGTAGCTTGCGGATTTATCAACGAGAAATTCAAGAGCAAGTATTTGAAACAATCGGCTTATCAGTTGATGAAGCCTACAACAAATTCGGCTTTCTTTTAGAAGCTTTTGAATACGGTACTCCTCCCCACGGTGGTATTGCTTATGGCTTGGATAGATTGGTTATGTTAATGGCTGGAGAAGAATCAATTCGGGATGTAATTGCTTTTCCTAAAACCCAACAAGCAAGTTGCCTGTTAACAGACGCACCTTCCACCGTAGATGCTTCTCAATTGAAAGATTTGCACGTTGCTTCTACATTCAAACCCAAATCTAAATAGGATTGGAAGCTATGGCGATTATTTACAGCACTTTGCAGTTAAATGAGGTACATTCTTCTAGGGACTTCCAGAAAATAAAATAACCCATTATATTGATTGCTGAGGTGCTGAGGAGCCGAGGTGCTGAGGAGAAAAATTTTTACATTTTTCAAGGTTGGGATAATTTATTTCTTGGTGTTCCCCTACTCCCTACTCCCTACTCCCTACTCCCTTATCACAATATGTTCTGTACCTCATTAAGATGAAATCCGCTGTAGATTAATTTTGACGGGTTTGTAGTAAGCGCTGTATTCGCTCTAGGGGACTAAAGTCCTTACTACGAACCTGACGAATTATTTTACGCAAAGCCCCACTTTTTAAGGGGGGTTGGGGGGATCTTAACGTTGGGAATACCTAATTTATTGTTGCGGTTGCGTAAGTCCTGATTCAAATAAACAGCTTGATATTAGCTTAATAATTAAATTTCTCAATCGACAAGACTAGCTATTATATACTGGACACAAAATATTATTTGTATTCTAAATATCTAATTTTGATATTGCTATTTGCATTGCTTTAATAATAAGAACAGCTTTTATAGTTGGAAATTTTATATCGACTATAAGTCTATTTTTTAATAAATTATATGCATGAGCCGCAAAACTAATTTATATTTTGGTTAACTTAGTTGTTGGAATACTGCCTCCAATGTCTGAAAAGTAATTTATATAAGATTTGTAGGACAAGTAAAATCTTTACAGGGCAATCTTATAGAAAAACCATTAATTTACTACCATTACAAGACATAAATCTATCAAAAGTTAGTTTCAGAATATTTCCATAGTACATTGCCTCCTCAAAAGCAAAATTAGAAAAATCTATTTGAAACAAAACATCAAGATACTGTATAATTACTGATAAGAATATAAATAGTTTTCCCAATTTTTCATAAAATACCTATTGCAGCCTCTCTCTAAGGCTTGCTACTTGTTGCAAAGTGCGAAAATTATTTAATCGCTCAATATTAAGATATTATAAAGTTAATATCAAGATATTGTGAAGTACAAAGCAAAAGTATTGTTAGCTTATCGCCAGGATTGTTAACATTCCGATACGTAAAAAAAAATACAAAGGGAGAATAATAATTGCAAAACTGCTAAAGTACGGTTTAAGACTGTTAATGTTGTGCGAATTATAATCGCTAAAACATCTGTTACCTTGTTAGGTTAGAACAGTTTTTATGGTACTTAAATCAACTGATAGCTTTCGAGCTTGGTTTGAATCAATCCGCATGGGTTTGGGCTGATGTACAAGGTTTGAAGCTTTGTATATTTGCATTTCTATTGAAATTGAATGCAAAAGTGTTAAACCCGAATGTTTTTGATGTGGCAAATTACAATTAAACACAATTAAGATGCGTTTTTATAGAGTAGGGCTTTGATGGTCTAATCGATCTCAGTCCCTCTAAAACTGCCTGAAGTTAATGCTGTAAGTGGATTCTTGCAGTGGTAACTAGGCTTGAATTTTAAATAGATATGTTTTGATCGATATATCTGATAAAGCGCATAATAAATCTTAATTAAGGAGGGCACTCAATATTATTATCTATCGGCGTTGAGAAAGAACTTTACGAGCTTCTTTGATTTTAAATCATGGTAATACCACAAATAATTTACTTGCAAAGAAATATACAAGTACTGTATAATTACCGTAAAGAAATTTTGTTTAAATTATAAAGAAGCACTCAAAGGTTTAAAAACATAAGAGAAGTAAGAAGGGAAGCTTATGCCTTGTGACTCATGTTAGGTATAGATTACCACCTTTTCAAGAGGATTTCTATTGCATTTATACAATGCTTAATAAAATTGAAATGCTTGATTATTTTAAGGAATTGAGTGGGAAAATTTTTGATGCAAAATCGGTTTGAGCGTTGGTAAATCTTTTAATAGAAAGACGCTTAGCAAGTAAATATCTCAAGCTGCTTAACAGATAGCGATAGTGTTGCTATTGAAATATTTGCATTAATTTGAAGCGGGAATAGGGCTTCGATGGTCTAATCGATCTCAGTCCTTTGGCGAACCTTTACTGTGTTTTTACGAGCAGAAAAGGTTGAATATTATCATATTTATGGAGTATAAAATATAAAACTGCGTGCATCTGGTTCTTGTCTAAGTAAAAAGTTAAGTTCGTTGTACTCATATTACTTAAGTGCAAGGAGCTTTCCCAATTGAATTTTATTCAGATGGAGCTTCTTTTCAAAGGTATAGTTATCGGATGAAAGTGTGTGTATGAAAGATTTTAAATTGCTTAGAAGATGCGATCGCAATCGAAAGCGTTCTAAGAGAAGGGCTATATACTGTCCGATTCATGGATGCTATTTACACAGCGTCAGTCAAAAATATAGATTATTTGCTTCCCATCCCGAACAACTTCAACAAAAAGGAATAGGGCGACAGAATGCCAAAATATTGATAGCAAGTCAAACCGCAGTACTTTTAGAAGATGAATGGCTAGAAGCATTTTGGTGCGATGAATGTCAGCAAACAAAATGGTATCGTGTCGAAAGACTTGGTAAAAAAGCTGACAAAAATATCGGACGTATCTCATATTCGATATCTTTAGCACCTAGTCAATTATGGGAACAAGCTGTAGGAGTAGACGAAGCAAGAGGTAATCCTAGTGTTAGCGAATTTACTCGCAGACATGCGCGAATGTTGGGCTATAAAAACGGGATAAAGTAGTAGTTAGGAGTTCTTTGAGTGCAGCTTGAATCAACGGTTAAAGACTCAAGTAGGGCAAATATTTATCTATAAGGGTTTAACTGAGTAACTAATTTGATATATGCTAGCTTCATTCAACTTCTTGAATTCTAGAAACAGCAGATTAATACAATCTGAATCAAGTTAAATAGGGCATAAGGCATAAGAGGTGTTACTTTGAACAAGAATCCGTTTGTAAAGTTTAAAAACGGGAAGATAGTAAGCGTTGAACATCCAACGACGGCTTCTTTTAATGAAACCCCAGATTACACAGAAAAAAGGCGAGGAGTGCCCAAAGTTCATGGTGTATTTTATATACTTGCCTTGATATTAGTAAATGCGGGTATTTGGAGTGGAGCCTTTATGTATTTAGCTACAGCCAAATCGAAATACGTCAGCGAATGGGCGCTTAACATTCCTGGAAGTGGTTCAACCTCTAATATCAACCTTCCCGATATTGGACAAGCAACATCCCAAAACTATTCAGCTTATGCCGGAGCTAACTACGATCCAAGAGAAAACTATAAGGCGATCGCCACCAGCGATCAAGTATTAAAAGCAGCCGCTAGAGCCGTCAATATGCGGCCAAAAAAATTCGGTAAGCCGCGAATCAGGATAGTTGACAATACATCCTTGATGAAGTTTGAGTTTAAAGGTTCCGATCCTCAAACAGCCAGAAGAAAATCTATAGCTTTACAAAATACATTTGAAGCTAAATTAGAGCAGCTAAGAAACGAAGAAATATCTCAGCAAAAACTCCGCTTAGAAAATGGCATGGAAGCATCGCGGCGAAAGTTAAAAGCTTCTCAGAGACGGCTTAGTAATTTCAAAGCTACTTCAGGTTTAAGTTCCGAAGAACAACTTCAAAGCTTGGCGGTGAACATAGAAGAGTTACGCAGACAGCGTAGCGAACTAACAGCCCAGCAGCAACAATCACAAGCTCAGGTTTCGGAATTATCGGATAATTTAAGTTTGTCTTCCAATCAAGCTTCAGATGCTTTTGTTTTACAAGCCGATCAACTTTTTCAAAATTATTTGAAAACTTATAGCGAAGCTAATAGCGAATTAATCAAAGAAAGCGCTAAATTGACTCAGGCTCATCCAACAGTAATTAACCTGCGAACAGAACAGCAAGCAGCCCAAACTGCTCTTTTGAACAGAGCGCAAGCTCTTTTAAATCGTCCAATAAGTATGGCGTTAGTTAATAGACTCAACTTTAGTAATAATGAGTCATCTGGTTCTAAACGCGCCCTTTTATCAGAGCAATTAGTAACAACAAACGTAGCAAGGCAGGGAATACAAGCTCAAGTCAATGCTTTAGATACACAAATACCTCAGCTAGAAGAGAGGTTGAAAAGATTATCCCAGCAGCAGTCGGTGATGGAGGATTTGAAAAGAGACGTACAGGTTGCCGAAGCAGTATTTTCATCAACTATTGCCAGATTAGACTTAGCAAAAACTAGCGTTTCTTCTTCCTACCCGCAAATTCAAATTCTTGCCACACCTAGTTTACCAGACGAGGCATCCGGGCCGAGAAAGAATTTGGTTTTGCTGGGTGCAGGATTAGGTTCTTTATTTTTCACTAGTGGAATTATTGGATTATGGAGAAGTAAATTACAACAACAAAAACAAGAAAAACAGCTCCAAGAATATATAGAATATCCAGAATTTGTAGAAGATTATTACTAAGGCATGAAACCGCAAAACTTTGCAGAAAGTTTAATTTGGTACGTAATTATCGGCACCTATGGTATCTACGCATTAGGACTGGTGTTTGTCGTTTATTCAGCATTAGCATGGTTATTAGGCGGGTATGTAGTTTTCAAAGTTTTTATGCAAACAAAAAATACTCCACCTGAAGAAAAAATTAGCGTTCCGTGGATAACATGGCTGTGGGCAATCTGTTCGCTGGTTACTTTATATGCAACTTACGCCGGTATAACCGATTTTGGTTTGGGAATAAGGGCTTTGTTAAGAGGTATTTTAGGCTGGTTGACGAGTACGGTAATCATACCCCTGTTTCTCCTAAGCGGCTGTTTAAATATTAGACCAAAGTTGATTTACCGAGCCGTATGTATACTGTGCTTGCAAAGTCTAATTGCAATACCGATTGCTTACGCAGCTTATGCAGCTAATTTACCAGGAATTCTTTATACTTCTCCCATCGAAAGATTGATTCAAAACGGGCCAATTTTCCATAATGTCGGATTTTACACGTCAGATTATGGAATTGATAACGTTCGTCTATTTTTATTTACTCCTTGGTCTCCCGCTTTAGGGCTTGTTAGCAATGTATTCTTTTTTATGACGCTCCAAGAGTCAAATAAAAAATGGAGATACATTGGCATAGTTGGCGCGATCGCGATGAACATAGTATCTCTTTCGCGAGCCGCTTTAGTTTCTCTACCAACAGTACTAATTATGATTTGGGGCTTAAAAAACTTTACTCGCCCTAAAGTACAAATAACGGCAGGAATAGCTAGTTTTATTGCCGGTATTTTTAGCTATCAGCTGTCAAATGCTGCTACAGAATTTGTTGATACATTCCACAGTTCGAGAGCAGATTCTTCAAGAGTTCGTGCTGCTTTACAGAGAGTAGGAATCGAGGGTTGGAAAGAAGCTCCGATTTGGGGTCACGGAACTCAAAAACCAGGGCCACCAGTATTAGCAAATTTACCAATTGGTTCTCACCATACTTGGGTTGGGCTGCTGTATACAAAAGGAACAGTAGGCTTTTTGGCTTTATTAATACCTGTGTTGTGGAGTTTTATTGAATTATTGATTAAAGCTCGCACCAGTAAAATTGCTGAAACATCCTTGAGTATCTTGCTAGTATTACTTATGTTTTCTCTCGGAGAACAAATAGATATTTTAGGGTATATATGTTGGCCTGGTTTAATTATTATGGGAATTGCCTTCAAACAAAACTTTAAAAAACAGACTAATGTTCCGAAACTGCATTTATCTACTTTATAATCTTCGTTTTGTTGTCAACTTTTAATTAGCCTATTATAAATACGTAAATACGGCAAATAAAAAAACATAGTATGCTAAAGGGAATGGGGGACAGGGAACAGGGAACGGAGGAAAAAATAAGTTTGTGCGTTTTAAACTAAATTTTTAGCATACCAACTAATGAAGAACCAAAATTATTTATAATAGTTCTCCTTTCCTCTGTTCCCTACTCCCTACTCCCTACTCCCTGTTCCCTATTCCCTATTCCCTGTTCCCTAAAAATAAATATTTTATCAGCATATTAACAACTGAAAATCCATTGATTTAAACCGATTAAAAACATTTTGTTCGGTCATTTTTACTATTTTAGATAATACCTATCATTTAAAAATAATTATAGTGAATTTCATTTGAGTTAAATACATTCTTGTGGGATGGGCATCCCTGCCCGTCCGATTTTCACCTATTTTTTCTGTATTGCATTCAAATGAAAACTGCTATGGTTCAATATTCAGCATTTTCTCATTAAAAGAATAAAAATTAATGCTATCATTTCGTTCTACTCAATATTAGATAGATACAAAAATATCTCAAAATAGATGATAATCGAAAAGATTAGACAACAGTTA
>JBCCLY010000171.1:0-7626 GCA_039026655.1 Cyanobacteria bacterium P01_C01_bin.38
GTTAAAAACAATTAGTCCACGGAGGTGGTGAGACTAGTTGGGGGTGTCGGTTTCCGTCCCCCAAACTAGCGAACCCGGAGGGACTTAGCCTGTGTAGTAGCGGTTTTAACCGCCGGATACTTTTAAAACATCCTCTTAGTATATTGACTTACCTACCACCAACTACCAACTACCAACTACCAACTACCAATCCCCCATGCCCAATCCCCCATGCCCAATCCCCATTTTTAAATCCTATGATGCATAATTTCATTTTCTGACTTCCAAAGAGAAGCAGGGTTACGCCAATACATACTATTTTCCCTTTCCATAAGCTGATAGCCAATCAATTCCCTTCTCAAAGTCGCAAAATCGGAATGATGGTTACTAATAATTTCATTTACCTGAGATTCTTTATAAATCAAATCTAACTCAAACTTTCTTACCAACCATCGAAGCACAACTAAACGCTTTTTCCTAGAAGCAGGAATTCTAATTATTCTCATATCATCCAGATAACTTTTGAGAACCTTATTTTCCCAGGTTTCTAATTTATTATTTTTCATGGATTTAAAAAGGTAAGGTTGGTAGGAATAGAAAATACAAAGAATATAGAAATAATAGATATGATTTAACTATCTATTTGATCGTAGACTTGAAAAAATTACACCCTATGTCCGTATATTAAGTAATTTAATAATAATATAACCAATTATAAAAATAATTATGGTTGTAAAACCACTTAATAATCCCCATATATGAACAATAAAGATGAAAAAAAAGAATTGATATCAAATTTATAAATAGTGCTGTCTAATATTATCAAGTTTATTTGAATAACAGGGAGCATCCCTTCAGGTGGAAATTTATTTTTTGTAGTGCGTTAACGCACTACCAAATTATATTTTTGCAAAATTGGGATGCTCCCGAATAACACTTATTATCAGACTACTAATGGTAATACTTCAAATTATATAAATCAAACCAGTAAACCAGTTTTTATAATTTTTTTGATGCTTTTTGGTAAGCCATATAATACCTACTATAATTCCATTCAATATACTGATTAGTGTGTAGATGCCAAGAAAAAGATATTCCATAATTTATAACAGATAACTTAAAACGAATAATCAATTATATTCTTGTTATCAATATTTAAATTATCGGGTAAAACCCTCTATTAATTACATTTTATCTTTTATTATTCTTAACTGTTTAGCATCCAACTAAAATATTCCTAATCCAAAAATCGTCAACAATTAGTTTTAGGAAGAGAATCTACACCCCAAACATCCGTTACCAACAAAAGCATCCGTTGCCAACAAAAGCATCCGTTATCAACAAAAGCATCCATTGTCAAAATAGAATGCTTCCCTCTCTTTAATCATAATTTTTCTCAAAAAACAACGGCGCTTTTAATGAGAATAAATGCTGTAGCGCCAGCATACTTAATAAAGCTACAATATCCACTCAGAAGTACGCTCGCCTAAATCCAAAGGAACGCTAACTGCTTTTCCTAATCGCGGACGTTCTCGTGTTTCCTCAATATATCCCTGTACCTGCTTGCTCCCTCCCATGCCATCAAGATAATTCGCTACGGTATCCAAATGCTCTAGGTACTCATTTTCACTCAAAGGAAACGAAGCTTGCTCCAAATATTTCCACATCACCTGTAGAAATAGCTTCCCTTGCGTGCGACGTAACTGGACATCATAGGAACGTCCCCACTTCTCAATCAATATTTGACGTAATTCTTGTCCTGTCATAACTTACTTTGGGCTTTATTTACATTTAGTAATGATATGAAGTTCCGTAACTCCAGTATGATAGGAATATAAAGAAATGTAATGCTAAATAAACAATGCCTTTGAATATCATCTGATAGCAGAAGGCATTTATATAGGGCATGGGCAATCCAAGACTGGAGTTTCCCCATAATAAAGAACTCAAGTCAAAAAAAGTTAACAAAAATCAACCTCGAACCCGTAGATTATGGCTCAATTCTCTGAATCAATGGACGTACCCGATATGGGTCGTCGGCAATTCATGAATCTTTTGACTTTCGGAACTGTATCCGGAGTTGCTCTGGGAGTATTGTATCCCGTTGTCAAGTATTTTCTTCCACCTTCGAGTGGTGGTGCTGGTGGTGGTACCACAGCTAAAGACGAACTTGGAGATGCTGTCAGCGTTTCCGACTTTTTAGGCAAGCACAACGTAGGCGATCGCACTTTGGTACAGGGCTTAAAGGGCGACCCCACATACATTGTGGTAGACGGCAGCGAGTCGATTCAAGATTATGGAATCAACGCTATCTGTACCCATTTGGGTTGCGTTGTACCTTGGAATATTGCTGAAAATAAATTTAAATGTCCCTGTCACGGTTCCCAGTATGATGCTACTGGTAAAGTAGTTCGCGGTCCTGCACCATTATCTTTAGCGCTTTCTCATGTAGCGGTACAAGATGACAAAATGGTGATTACTCCTTGGACTGAAACTGACTTCCGTACCGAAGAAGATCCTTGGTGGGCTTAAAACAGTTATCAGTTATCAGTTATCAGTAATATTTTTTTTACGGCTTCAGTCGGTAACGCGAGCTAGATTAAAAATTTCGTAATTTCTTCTTGAGGTCAATTCTAATAACTGCTGACTGTTGCTTATTTTAATCCTGCATTCCGAGTTCTTGAGACAAGAGCTAATAACTAATAACTAACGACCAATTCCTAAGAAGAGATGAGAAATAATTGTACGACTCGGTTAAGTCGCGCCTTTAAGGCGATTTCCAAAACATTGCTTGTGGCGATTGCTACAGTAGCATTTTTCTTCACCAGCGATATAGCAGTTCCCCAATCTGCTGCTGCTTATCCTTTTTGGGCACAAGCTGCATATCCGGAGACACCAAGAGAACCTACAGGAAGGATTGTTTGCGCTAACTGCCATTTAGCGGCAAAAAATACTGATGTAGAAGTACCTCAAGCAGTATTGCCAGATACCGTATTTAAAGCAGTAGTGAAAATTCCTTACGATACCGATGTTAAGCAAGTAGGTGCTGACGGTTCCAAAGTAGGTTTAAATGTTGGTGCCGTATTAATGCTACCCGAAGGGTTTAAATTGGCACCTCCGGAAAGAATTCCCGAAGAATTAAAAGAGGAAGTTGGAGACGTTTACTTCCAACCCTATACCCAAGAGGAAGACAATAATACTTACTTAGTTGGCCCCCTTCCTGGAGAACAATATCAAGAAATAGTTTTCCCCATTCTTTCTCCAGATCCTGCAACTGACAAAAATATTCACTTCGGTAAATACGGCGTTTACGTTGGTGGAAACCGAGGACGCGGACAAGTTTATCCTACTGGCGAAAATAGCAATAATAACCAAATTGTAACTACAGCTGCTGGCACAATTACCAAGATTGCCAAAGAAGAAGATGATTTTGGCGGTACAAAATATGCTGTAGACGTTCAAACTCCAGAAGGAGAAACCGTTACTACTTCAATTCCCGCAGGTCCGGAATTAATTGTTTCTGAAGGACAAGAAGTTGCAGCAGGTGAAGCTTTAACCAATAACCCCAATGTAGGCGGTTTTGGTCAGCATGACACTGAAATAGTACTGCAAAGCGCAGGTAGAGTTAGAGGATTGATGGCATTTGTAGCTCTAGTAATGATGGCTCAAATCATGCTTGTCCTCAAGAAGAAGCAAGTTGAGAAAGTTCAAGCTGCTGAAATGAACTTTTAATCGCAATAGACATAAAGAGGGAGTGAGGGAGTGAGGGAGTGAGGGAGGGAGGGAGAGGTAATTGGATGGGGTTTTAACCCCAACCAATTACTAGCACCGTGCAGACGGTGGGGTTTTATACCCTCCTGCTTCGACGATAAAATTGAATCATTTATCTAAAGACAGGTAAGGTGCCTGTCTTTTTTTTCGAGGAAATCTCGGTTAGAAATGTTCTACGTGCCGCGATTTATCGCTAGTACGGGACTAAAGTCCTTACTACGAACCTTTTAAATTTGATGTAAAAAATAATCGATTTAACAAAAAATTAAATTAGTATAAAACCATTAAAATTAACCTAAAAAAGCTCTAAATTTACTCTTATCGATCGAAAACAACCGTTTTAGTTACAAATAAAATCAGTATATAAATGTCATATTAGGTTCTTTGTTTTACATTAAAACTGCTGTGTTAATATTCATAAAAATGTATTAACTGCTAATTTGAATAAAGATTCACTGCCGCTAAATCTAAATAAAGTATGAATTTTTTAAATTAAGAATCCAATTAAAATCTATCTAGAGTCTGATATAATCAGCCCCTAAGACAGTTGAAATCATGTAATTTCAGGTGAATTTGCCTGAGTCGCAAAAAAAAAATTTTATTTAAAACAAAAAAATTAAATTTTTTATCAAATTTTTGATACAGTAAAAATTACCAACACAAGTTAACAAAGAACCTATCTTGACAAATCTTTCTATCTCCGGGGTCAACTTTAGCGTCTTGTATCGTTCCGACCGATTGTGGAATGATACAAAATACCAAAAATTCGGTTTTGCTAACCGTATAGAACTGAGCAATACGGCTTCAATCGGAAGCTAATTATTGTCATGTTTACTCTGTTTGTAGTAGCGATTAAATTTGTCTAACAGCAATTTGCTTCCGTATTGTTTGCTTAACCAGTAGGTAACATTGTCTAATAATACAGTTACTCATGCCGGAGTACCCATCCGTGGACGGCAGGTTAATCAAAGCATTCGAGATAAGTTCTATTAATGTTCAGCTTCAGGATTCTAAAGGAATGTCCAAGTCTGCGATAATCAATAAGCCATCAGACCCTTCCTTGAATGTAAATTTAGGCTGCAATCTTAAGCATAAGCCTAGAGACTACCGAGAGGAGCTTTTTGCTACGGTAGAATTTTTCCGAAGTAGGAGTAGAAGACGACTTCGGAGAACTTTCATAAATAGGCATAGGTAGAAGTTGCGTTCCCTACGGGACGTAAATTATTAAGCTAGAATCTTTAACTGCTCTCCCGTGTGAGTAAAGGCATTTGATTAACAACGGACATTGCATTTCAATACTGCTCGAATTCAGTATTAAGATTTTAGTGACTGTCGCTGAGTGTACGGAAATTAACGAACTATATTTGTGAAGCCGGATATCTCCGAAATGGTATTCAAGTAAGTAGAAGCCAAACTTCTTAACTTGAGATAGCTAAAAAATCTCATCTAAGAGATACAAATTACCTTTATCGCAGAAGGTAAAAGAAAATTTGTCTTCATATTTGTTGTTAAATAAGGTGCAACGAATGGTAGTGTAATAGTGTGGTCTATTTCTTTGTCAATTTAGGCGGTTAACCTAACTGCTTGACTTACTGGCTCATAATCCAGAATTAAAGTCACCTCAGCCTTTTTTCTCGCAATTATAGTTAGCTGAATAGGGTTAAACCTAGAGGAACTGTATGTAATTATCTTGCTTTCCGATTGAAAGTCTTAAAAATCATTCAAGATTTAAGGCTGTTTCTGCCTGGGTTAAACAACCCGAATGCACTGTTTGATTCGGAGAGCGTCAGCTTTCAACAATAATGTCCGTTTGGTAAGTAACAGTTTTTTAAACGAAACACTTATCTTTTACTATTGGCACTCTTTGTTGATACATTTCGGAGTCCTCTTTTTCTCCCTCTCATGCCCGAGACTTGTTTTGCTCTAAGAAGCTTGTTTTAAAAAATGATTTTCTTAAGCAAACATTATGTCGGAAGTTAGCGACTGTAACGGATTGCAGCGAAATCTTTCTAAATGTAGAGAGACTCTGCATCATCTACCACTCAAGGTAGATAATCGAACGCACATTTACAAGTAAAAAAATTCATTAACAGGGATTTCAACAGCTATGAGTATTGTTCAGTCAAAGTTAGAAGCTACTGAATCAGCTTTTCATGTAGAAGCTTATGAAAAAATTGAGTACAGCCTCGTCTATGTTGATGGAATTTTTGACATAAACAATCCAGAATTGGCAGAGTGCTATCAAAAGTTTGGGCGATGCTTGGCTGTGGTAGATTCTAATGTCTACAAGCACTTCAGCAATAAGATGCAGCAGTACTTCGAGCATTACGATATCGATGTAACTCCTTTTCCGGTGACTATCACCGAGCCTAATAAAACAATCCAAACTTTCGAGAAGATTATAGATGCATTCGCTGATTTTAAACTGGTTCGTAAAGAGCCTGTTTTGGTAATCGGTGGTGGATTGGTAACAGATGTTGCGGGTTTTGCTTGCTCTACTTATCGTCGCAGCAGTAACTATATTCGCATCCCAACTACTTTAATTGGTTTGATTGACGCTAGTGTTGCAATCAAGGTAGCGGTAAATCATAAGAAATTGAAAAATCGTCTTGGTGCTTACCATGCTTCTTCTAAAGTATTTCTTGATTTTTCCTTCTTAGGCACCTTACCAACCGATCAAGTACGCAACGGTATGGCTGAATTGGTCAAAATTGCTGTAGTTGGGCACAAAGAAGTATTTGAACTGCTCGAAGAATACGGCGAAGAATTGCTTCGTACTCATTTCGGTAACATTGATGCCACCCCGGAAATTAAAGAAGTGGCTCACAAGTTGACTTACAAAGCCATCAAGAAAATGTTGGAATATGAAGTACCCAACTTACACGAGTTAGACCTAGATAGAGTTATAGCCTACGGTCACAGTTGGAGTCCAACTCTAGAATTAGCACCTCGCGTACCTATTTTCCACGGTCATGCAGTCAATATAGATATGGCTTTATCTGCAACTATTGCAGCGAAAAGAGGTTATATCACCGAGGAAGATAGAGATCGGATTTTAGGCACAATGAGCCGAATTGGACTTTCTCTCGACCATCCTTTACTCGAACCCGACCTTTTATGGCGTGCTACCGAATCTATTTCCTTAACAAGAGACGGCAAACAAAGAGCCGCAATGCCCAAGCCAATTGGCGAATGCTTCTTTGCTAACGATTTAACTCCCGAAGAGTTAACCGAAGCTTTGGCTCTTCATAAGGAAATCTGTAAGAAATTCCCTCGCGGTGGTGAAGGGGTTGATATGTACCCGGTTTATTCTGAATCAGAAGCCGAACTTGTAGGGAGTGAAAGCTAATGACGGGTGTTGTAGAAAAGCCAGTGGCGAGGCCTGTTACACCTTTAGGGATATTAGCGCAGGAATTAGAAGCCGTAGTGCAAGCATTGGATAAAGAAACATTGCCAGCACAAATCAAAGAAAAGCTCCTAAAAGCTTCCCGTTTAGCATCAGGCTTAGATCCTTATTTAGAAGAAACCGCCACCTCTGAATCGGCAGCTTTAACAGCCCTTGCCGATAAGACTGCACGCGAGCAGTGGGGCAATCGTTTTAAAGGCGGGGAAACCGTCGTTGCTTTAGAGCAGGAAATGCTCTCCGGTCATATAGAAGGACAAACATTGAAAATGTTTATCCATATGATTAAAGCTAAGCGAGTACTCGAAATCGGTATGTTTACGGGTTATTCAGCTTTAGCAATGGCAGAAGCATTACCCGCAGACGGCAAACTGATTGCTTGTGAAGTTGACCCTTACACAGCAGAGTTTGGTAAAGCTGCTTTTCAGGAATCTCCCCACGGCGAAAAAATCCAAGTTGAAATAGGGCCAGCA
>JBCCLY010000172.1:0-7605 GCA_039026655.1 Cyanobacteria bacterium P01_C01_bin.38
ATTAATTTTTATTCTTAATTTTTATAAAATAATACGTAAAGACACGGTTTAGCCCGTTCCTTGTCAGAGAAAGGAAACAGGCTGTTAGAAACATTTTTTACATTCCATGTTATAGGAGGCATCTACGGTGAATGAAAAAGCTGTACTAACTACGTAGAGAAGCTCCAAACATACTTATTAATTCAACAAACAACCTCATAAGAATGAAAACATTCATATATTAAATAGCTTTATTTAATAGGTTAGTCTGTATTAAGTAGGTTGGCGTTGAAAATTATAACTATGACGAGGGAGTAGGGAGTAGGGAGTAGGGAGTAGGCAGCAGGGGTAAGGGTTTTAAGCCAATTTACATTTTGTGACATAGTTCAGTTTATTTGTGCCGACTTATTTAATAAGTCAACTAACTTTATTTTTATAACTTTACTGTAAATTAAAATTCAAGTTAAATATCAATGGTGCTTTAATTTTCAACCTTTGTTTTAAGAAAACCAACTAAATTTTGTAAAAATGACTGACTGACATTGATATCACCGGAATTACTCGGAACTGTATCTAATCTCTGACTCTCAACTGGAGCCTTAACATTTTCTTCAACTTGCGTTTCCCGTTCCCTACTGTTGAAGGCATAAGCCGGTTCTTGACTCTTCAAAATAGGTAAATCTGCTGCAAATGTCTGAGATGATAATTCGCCAAATCCATTATTAGAATTTAAATCGGCAAATTCAGTTTGGTGATCAAGAATAGCTGCTTTAGGAGTTTCTGTGATAAAAGCTTCCTCAGCTAGATCGCTTACTATTAATCGAAAAGCAATCTGCTGTACTTTTTCCAAAGGGAGTAATATTCGAGTGGCTATTTCGTTCAAGCTAGTTTGATTGTCAGCATATCCCCAAACCTTTGATTCTTGAGGATCTAGCTGTAGACGAGATAAAATAGTCTTCTTCTTTAAAAGCCCTGAAGTAGGATCTGGTAGCTTTGTTTGTAATGCAGACCAGTTTCGCAGGCTCCGTAAACCTTTGATTGTAGCTTCGGTTGTTAACATACTCAAACCAGTCATTTCTGCGGTTGGTATGGTAGCCTGAAAATTAAAATCAAACTTACCGTTTTCAAGCTCAAAAAGAGGTGAAACTTGGCTCATAATTTGGGTACGAAATAATAGTGTTAGTTGCTCTGCTGTGAGTAAACCTTGAGACTTGAGACACAAGCCCATTGCCATTTTCCGACCGCTTGCTTGAAATTTTTCTGTTGCAGAGCTTTCGCTTACCCAACCTCTACGGGCAATCATCGAAATTAAACCACGCTCGTCTAAGGTATTTGCAGCGGCTACAATACGACCTTGACGCAGCCATATAAAATGACTTTGGGCTTGTTCATCCTGCTCCATTTTCAAAGCACGAATACTGAGCAAGCCGGTTTTATAACCTTGTTCTAAAAATTCAAAAATTTCTGGCAAAGAAAATTTAGATAAGTAACCAGTAAATGCCATATCTTCCTTCGTAAAATATTTTTTTTAGGTAATATAAATGGGTCTGTCTATCTTGCTTATCAAAGTAAGAAATAATTTTCAATCGCTTTGATAGTCAAAATACTTTCAATTATGTAGTGTATATTAAATCTACCTTTTATTTTATTCTATATTTCAGTCGCTATATTTATTTCTATACAAATATTTAAGTATATTTAAAAAAAATTAGAAATAAATTAAGCCTATTCAGAATGAATATGTATAAATCTTGTTGAAATCATATGATAACAAGATAATACTATTCTATAAAATAAATGTCTGTCGTTATAATCATACGGACAGAAAAAACTTTGGTGTAAAGGTAGATATTTAATTATACGACCATTGCTTTTGAAGCATTATGCTGTACATAATGCTGTACTAAAGAAATTACAGCAGTGGCAACAGAAGACATTTCATTGGGATTAACTATGACAACAGGAGGTTGCGTGCTAGGGTCGTAATAACCTAAAGCTGCAACTACATTTTCTTGAGACCATGCACCAGAACAATCCGTATGAGTTAAACCAATAACCATAGGAATTTGCGCTCTCTGATTCATGTAAGAAACTACTTTGCGAGCGTAACGAAATTCTCCAGGTCTATGAGCTGCTACTAATAATATATAGGCATGAGCCTTACGAATTAACATATCCCAGATAAAATTAAATCGTTCTTGACCTGGTGTACCGTAAAGATGCAGTGCCATATCTGGATTAAACTGCAATCTACCAAAATCAAAAGCAACAGTAGTTTTCTGCTTAAGTAATGAAGTTTCGTCTGTTGCTTTGCGGTCTGTATCTACAGTTTCAATTTCGCTAACTGAACGAATAAATGTAGATTTACCAGCCCCTACAGGACCAGTAACAACCATACGCATAATTTCCATATAACTAAAAAAAATAGACAACTATTGTTGAAGTAACTAGTTATCAAGAATATAAATTGAACTTCCCTTTTCTGATAATTATTATTTTAGATAAAGGTAATAGTTCAATATACCTATGATTGAGGTAGTAACTGATAACTTATATCATGTTCGCTAAATTACTTGTAATATCCTTTTAAGGAAATATTCATTAAGTAACTAATATTTTCACTAAGTCTTATAGTTGCTTTTTATAAGTAATCAACGCGAACATGATGAAAATGAATTCGATCGTTATCTTATTCCATTTTGGATTTGAGAATTTGGATTTAGAATTATATCTGCTCGGATAAAAAGTCGAGAACTTAATATTCCCCAAAATCTACGATCTATCTTAAAGATGTTTTAGGTAACTCGGCAACCGAGATTATATCTAGATTGAAAATGAAAAAGTTGTTTGTCTGCTCTCAAAAAACTACATCAAAACTAACTTTAATTCTTCAGTAAGGCGCTTAATTTCTAACATCAATAAACCTTGTTTAGCAGATTGGCTTGCTAATACTAGCAATACAGCATCTTCACCGCAGTTAGTTAATACGCCGTAGCCTTTATCGCCTTCGACGTAAATACGGTCTATACTACCTCTAGATAATTCATTACCTATACGTTCGCCCAGAGATAGCATTGCCGCAGACATCGCAGATACTTTCTCATCATCCATCGCGGTTGGTAACACTGTAGCTAGAGACAAACCATCTGGAGAAACAAGTGTTGCTCCTTGAATATCATTAGTACCGCTAACAAAATTTTGCAAGATACTTTCAATCTTTCCGGCATTGATAGGCATTTTTCTGTCCTTATTGTTTGTATATAAAACTCGGCTGAGTTACTTGATTAAAAAGCTGTTTTTATATTAAAGGGGCAAATTCAAAAACGTCGTTACTTCCACCACGAAGTATGGATTCGGTATGGGAACCTTTCAAACGCTTACCTGTAATTTCTTCCAAAGCTCCCCAAACTGCACCTAAAGTAAATGAGCATTTACGAGGTGAACCTTCAGGCTCACCAGCAGAACACAGTGTTTCTCCAGTAGCAACTTTAATTACATCGCCTTCTTCTACAATGCTGTCTATTTTGCAAAGTTTGGTTCCATTTATACCTAATGCGAAATCCATCTTATTCGCGATGATAGACCATTCAAGGTTAGCTCTTGACAAACCTAAATCTTTGGCAAGATTTTTACCGCGACTGCGACCTGCTGCGATTAAGGCGATCGCAGTTGCTTTTTCTCCCAATGCTTCTTCCATTCCAGTAATAGCGGCTTTAAAGCAAATAATACTGGAGAAATCTCCAAGTTCTTGACGTAACATGATTAATTACCTTCCAAGATAACTGCACCTCCGATTATCATTGGGCAATTTTGAAACGCCAACAGAGTTTATACGCACTGTAGAATTTGCACTTCCTATTTTTTAATAAGTAAAAGCACTGATAAAATAATCGTTTATAAGTTGCTTTTTGAATCATATTGTTAGCAATAAACTGTTATGCAATATGCTTGTCAAGCCGTAAAACACCTCTGAAGATAATTGTTTTAACTGACTTATGAAAGCTGATATTTACTCGAAGAAAGTAGTTATTAAAAAATCTTAAGCCTATTTACTTGTAATATATGTTAACACAGTCAAACAAGTGATTGTATTTGTGTTTTTACCGAATAACAGCTATTTAAATAGAAATAAACTACCTCAAAGCCTCTCTTCTGGTAGGTCGGTTTCTTAATTCTTGGGGGCTTTACGTAAGTTATGTAAGTAAGTACTCACTCGCCCGATTAAAAGTAAAAAAGGCAATGAGAATTTTCTATTCCCAATGCCCAGTGCCCAATGTCGAGTTCTCAACTCAAATTATTTTTTTGCTTCAATTGCTTCTCTTAAATTTCCCTGGTATTCGGTAAGGTGCTTCGATGCTTGTTTCTTATCCAAACCAGTTTCATGCATCAAAATTGCTAACTTGACCCATTTACCGCTACTTTCGAGTAAAGTACCGGCAGCTTCGCGACTCAAATCGGTTAAATCCTGCAAAATTCGTAAAGCTCTATCCTGTAACTTTTGATTTGTAACTGCAACATCTACCATTCGATTGCCATAAACTTTGCCAAGTTTGACCATAACGCCGGTAGAGAGAATATTTAAAGCTAATTTTGTAGCGGTACCGGCTTTGAGACGAGTTGAACCAGCTAATATTTCTGGCCCTGTAAGCAAGCGAATATCAACGTCTGTTTCTACGCTGACTTGCTCGGATGGAACGCAAGCGATAAATACGGTAGTCGCACCCCGGCTTTTCGCTGCATTGATAGCACCATGAACGAAAGGAGTAGTTCCACCAGCAGTGATACCCACTACCACATCAAGCTGGGTAATTTCTCGTTGGGCTATGGCAGTTTCGCCATCTTCGGCGCTATCTTCTAAGTCTTCAGAACTGCGTACTAATGCACCAGCACCACCAGCGATTATACCTTGGACTAATTCGGGGGGAGTGCAAAAAGTCGGTGGACATTCAGCAGCATCTAATACTCCCAATCTACCGGAAGTGCCCGCACCGACATAAAATAAACGTCCGCCTTTTTCAAGACTTTGGGCTGACAAATCAATCGCTTTAGCTAAATCTTCTTTAGAAGCAGCAACCGCAGCGACTGCTTTTGCGTCTTCACGATTAAAGAGTTCGACAAATTCAACGCTAGTAAGCCGATCTAAATTAAGACTATCGGGATTAACCTGCTCGGTTAATAAATGTCCGCGCTCTTGCAAATATGTCATGTGTAAATTTATCCTTGAATAATGCCAAACCAATGTTGAATTTTAGATTTAGAGACGCGATACTATGCGCGTCTCTAAATCTAAAATCACAAATACGAAGAATCTTACAACAATCCTTCGAGTTTGCGACGGATATTATCTAGTTCGGAATTTGACATTTCTTCTTCTGGAAGTTTTGGTTCGACAGGAGTCGAGTCATCCGCACGCCAATCTGTATCCTCAACATTTTGTTGTGGAGGAACAACTAAACCGCCTTCAGCAGGAACGATTTCATAGTCATAATCGGCACTTTTACAAAAATGCTCGATTTCGGTTCGATCCATTGCTTCGGGTGTGGGAGTAGGAAAATCTTGCGCTTCGAGCATTAAGGCATAGCGCTCAGCGTCATCTTCGGATTCAAACATCAGCACTTTATTGCGATCGCCGATCCGAACTGTATGAATTCCCTCATTTTCTGTACGGGCATTAAAGATTAACACAAAAACGCGCCCCATCTGTAATCACCTGTCCTTTTGTTTGGGTTCTATCCATATTAAAGTTCTAAGATGCAATTGGGGGGAAGTTAAGGTAATAATTCTTGCTTTCTTAACATTTTCCTGAATTCACTTTTCTTTTTACGGGAATATAAACAGCGCTACTTTAAATAAGAGTGCCGTTTCAATTTTAATAATTTGGACTTAGTTATTAATAACTACTGCTACAACTGGGTTATAGCAACTTTGCCATCTAAAACACATTCTTGGCGCGGCGAGCAATTATACATTTTTCTTGACTTGTTCTTGAGGTTCAAAGGTTATTAAGATTCAAGCGAGCAAGTTATCCTAGAAAGGTTTCCGCAGTTTTACGTCCGCAAATGCCCTTATCGCCCTCTCTGCTTGCAACGGCTAAAGTCAGAAGTAACATAATATGACCAATTCTTCTTCTACTGAAAAATTCTCTAAATCTAAAAATCGCAAGCGTCTTTGGTTGTTGGTACTTAGTCGCGGTGGATTGGCGTTTGGTGGATTATCACTTGTAGGAATTTGTGTTGGTATTTGGCGGTTACAAAGTTTTATTCAACAAGATTTAGCTCCCTTAGTAGAAAAAAATCTTACCACAATTATTGACCGTCCGCTTGAGTTAGGGCAAGTGGAAGGTTTTTCGCTTTCTGGAGTCAAGTTTGGAGCTTCAGCTATTCCGGCAACAGCAACAGATGCAGATAAAGTAGAAGCCGATGCTATAGAGGTTGAATTTGACCCACTACAATTATTGTTCAATCGTAGATTAAAGCTAGATGTAACTTTAGTCAACCCGGTTGGTTATATTGACAAAGATGAGCAAGGGCGCTGGATTACGACTAATATCGTACTGCCGGATGAACCAGGGGCGATCGCCATAGATGTAGAAAAAGTTCGTTTGCGTAATGGATCTGTTGCATTAATGCCTTTTGCGGAGAATCGAAAAGTTGCTTCGGTGGTTTTTTCAGAACTCAATGGTTACGCGAAGTTTAGCGATAATTATCAAGTAGTTGGGTTTGAAATAGGGGGGCAACCGGGACGTATTGGTAATGTTTCTGCGAGAGGAAAAGTTAATCTAAAAAATAAAGCAGGTAATTTACAGATACAGGCAGCAGATTTATTCGCATCAGAAGTTACTCCCCTTGTCAAGCTTCCAGTTAAATTGAAAGGGGGGAAAATTAATGGCAATTTACAGGTAAAATTACCGACGGGAGAAGAAAAACAGCCTTTATTATACGGAAATGCTCGTGTAGAAGGGTTAGATTTTCAAGTAGCCCAAATGCCAAAACCGCTGGTTAATTCTCAAGGAAATGTGCAGTTTGATGGCACGAAAGTAAAACTAAATGATGTAGTTACTAGTTACGGTAAAATTCCTTTGAGTGGTGGCGGCACCATTGATTTTAATAAGGGTTACAATTTGACTGCTCGCGTCAATGCAGTCAGCGTCAACGATACTCTACAAAGTCTCAATCTTCAATCGCCTTTACCCGTGGGTGGAGTTGTCAAAGGGGATTTATCGATGACGGGGGCTATTACTAAACCAGTTATTTCGGGTGTTGTTTCCACGGTTAAACCTGGGATTGTTGATAAAGTTAAATTGAAAACTGCTAGCGGTAAATTTGATTTTGTTACGGCAGATTCAACCGTTACTTTTACAGATATTCGCGGTACTGCTGCTGTCGGTGGGGAAGTTCGAGGCGCTGGTAAAATCTTAATTGGTGACGATAATATTGGTAGAAAAACTCAAGTTAATTTTAATTTCCGCACTGACAATGCAGCGGGAGACAGTTTAGCCAGAATTTACGATATTCCTACAAATTCATTTCGAGTTGGTACAGTTGGAGCTACAGCTAACTTGAGCGGAACACCAGAAACTCTTCGTACCCTGGTAAAATTTAATGCTCCTCAAGCAACTTATCCAGC
>JBCCLY010000173.1:0-7602 GCA_039026655.1 Cyanobacteria bacterium P01_C01_bin.38
GCAACACAATGGCTCTACTACACAGGCAAAGTCCACCTCCGTGGACTAATAGTTTTAAAACCCTTGTAGAAGGGTTTTGTTTGTGTAGACGCGGTTTTAACCGCCAGGTTCAGTATTAGATTCTACTTTCAAAACATCCTCTTAGGAGTGAGTGCAGAAACCGGGTTTCTATTAATGTCAGAACGAATGTTCTCGTACTTAATTAAACTGACAATTAATAACTGACAACTAACCACTAACAACTAACCACTAACAACTAACAACTAACCAAAATTATGAAAAAAAACCTTTTAAAAAAAATGCTGCTATTGATGGCAATTCTTTTTGTCGTTGTCTTTAGTTTGGCTCCGGCTTTATGGCAGTTGTTAACTTCATTTAAGCTGAATGAAGATATTTCCAAACTTCCTACAATTTATTTTCCGACTCGCATAACATTGAGTCATTATACTGAGTTATTTACTCGTCGTCCGTTTTGGCGTTATATACTAAATAGTGCTTTTGTTTCGGTTCTTTCTACAGCTTTTTCTTTGGGTATTGGTGCGCCTGCTGCTTATGCTTTAGCACGTTTGCGTCCGAAGGGTCAAAATATTATTCTTGCAGGTATTTTAGTTGTTACTTTATTCCCAGGGATTCTGTTGTTTTTGGGATTATTAGAAATAGTTCAATTTTTACGTTTGGGTAACAATTATTTAGCGCTGATAATTCCTTATACTGCAATAAATTTACCATTGACTATTTTAGTGTTACGCAGTTTTTTCGAGCAATTACCCAAAGATTTAGAAGATTCTGCTAGGGTAGACGGTTACAATACCTGGCAAACGTTAACGCAAATTATTTTACCGATGACCCTTCCAGCTTTAGTGACAACGGGAATACTAACATTTATTTTTGCTTGGAATGAATTTATATTTGCTTTAACATTTATTACTCGCGAAGATATGAAAACAATTCCCGTTGCAGCAGCCCAATTAAGCGGAGCATCTACATTTGAAATACCCTACGGTCCCATTGCTGCCGCCACAGTTTTAGGAACATTACCTTTAGTATTATTAGTTCTATTCTTCCAGCGCAAAATTGTTCAAGGGCTTACCGCAGGAGCAGTTAAAGGATGAGTTAGGAGTTAGGAGTTAGGAGTTAGGAGTTAAGAGTTAGGAGTTAAGAGTTAGGAATTCTTCTCCAATTACCCATTACCAATTACCAACTACCAACTACCAACTACCAACTACCAATCCCCAATCCCCAATGCCCAATGCCCCATTCCCATTACCCCAAACTAAATTATGGCTATACTTCAATTAAAAAACTTAAACAAAACCTTTTCTCCGAAAGTTGTTCCGGTTAAGGATATCAGCTTATCTGTGGATGATAGCGAGTTTCTGACATTATTAGGTCCTAGTGGTTGCGGTAAGTCCACTACTTTGCGAATGATTGCAGGTTTGGAAGAGGTGACGCGAGGACAAATATTTTTGGGAACTGAAGATATTACATACAAACGCGCAGGCGATCGCAATATGGCGATGGTGTTCCAAAGTTATGCGTTATACCCGCATATGACGGTACGAGAAAATCTGGCTTCGGGATTGAAGTTGAAAAAAGTACCTAGTGGAGAAATTCAAAGCCGAGTTACGGAAGTTGCTGGACTTTTGGGTTTAGAAGATTTGTTTGGGCGCAAACCGGGACAACTTTCTGGAGGACAAAGACAGCGGGTTGCTGTAGGTAGAGCTTTGGTACGTAAAGCCCAAGCATATTTATTAGACGAACCTTTGAGCAACCTTGATGCATTATTGCGCGAAAGAGTGCGAGCCGATATCAAACAAATATTTGCTGCCCAAAAAGCGCCGGTAGTTTACGTTACCCACGATCAAACCGAAGCGATGACGCTTTCTTCTAAAGTTGCAGTATTAAATAACGGTTACGTGCAACAACTTGCACCGCCAGCAGATATTTACAATCATCCTGCCAATTTATTTGTAGCTGGCTTTGTGGGAAGCCCGCAGATGAATTTACTAACAATTCCTTGTAAAGGTAACAGTGCGATGCTTGGCGATTTTTCTATTACTTTACCAAAATTTTCTACTTTACCGCCGCAAATTGTTTTAGGTATTCGTCCCGAACACGTTCGCGTTGCATTACCAGAAGATACGCAAACTGTAAAAGGGCGAGTATATTTAGTCGAAAATTTAGGTATGTACAAATTAGTTAGCGTGCATATCGCTAGTTCTCAAACAGAACCAAACACTGTACGCGCTTTACTACCTCCAGACCAAAATTGGGATAACGAAGAAATTACCCTTGCTCTACCGTCAGAGAACATTCACTGGTTTGATGTTGAATCGGGGAATGTGTTGCAGTGAGTAGGGAGTAGGGAGTAGGGAGTAGGGAATAGGGAATAGGGAATAGGGAGTAGGGAATAGGGGACAGTTATCAGTAAATATTTTTAGTTGTTACAAATGTTTTGTAGTAAGGACTTTAGTCCCTCAGAGCGATAAATTGCGGCACGTAGAACTTAGCATAATTTATATGGAAAACTACTAAAACTGTTTATCGCGATTTATTTTGCTTGTAAAACAACTAATGTCATATCATCGTTGTTTTGTCTTTCCGAACCGATGAATTGCTTAATTGTATTAAATAAACAATCAAGTATTTCTTGTGGTTCTTTGTAATTTCTGCAAGCGTTATTGAAAGCATCTATCAGGTTTTCTTCGTCGAAACGTTCGCCGGAAGGAGAAGCAGCGTCTGTTAATCCGTCTGTGTAATAAATAATTGTATCCCCTGGCTCTAGGTAAACCTGACCGTTTTCGTACTGACTGTTAGCTTCTAAACCAATCAGCATTCCATTGGTATCCAATCTACTAACGGTTTTGGTTGCAGCGTGCCACCATAAAGGGGGATTGTGTGCGGCATTACTATAAGATAAAAGCCGTTTTTGCGGGTCGTATTCTGAATAAAATAACGTAATAAAGCGACTAGAATTATCCAAATCTGCATACATAACTCTATTCAAGTTTTGCAGAATTCGGGCTGGAGAGTTTAGGTGTAATACCTCACCTCGTAACATTCCCCGCATCATCGTCATAATTAAACCGGCAGGTACGCCTTTACCCATCACATCGCCGATAACCATAGCCCAGCGATTGGCTTCGGTATCATCGGTACTTTTCCCTTTGATAGTCAAATTATGATTTGTGGGAATAAAGTCGTAATAGTCTCCCCCGACATGATTAGCCGGTTTACATCTGGCAGCTAAAGCTACACCGGGAATATCTGGACATTGACGGGGTAAAAGTCGCCGTTGGATTTCTGCGCCAATTTCTAATTCTTGATCGAGACGTTCTTTTTTACGTAATTCTACTCCCAATTCGTCATTTTCTATTGCAACTGCGGTTTGATCTGCTACTAAGCGTACTAGCTTTTGTCTGGTTTCCGTCCAGGTATATTCGGGGTCTCTACTCAAAACGTAAAGCCACCCGCGTTCCTTATGTTTGACCAGAATTGCCGTGCCAAAAGCCTGCATATCTGGCCCTAAACAACGATGCATATGAGCATCTAACATTCCAGTAGCAGTTGCTAACGGTGTAGCGTTTGTTGGCAGGGAAATTTGACTGGTGGCTGCTTCTAATGCTTTACGTATATTTTTTCGCTGGCGGCTATCTTGCCAATGTAGCTGTTCTAAACGAACTTGACCATTTGGTTTGTAGAGAAACAAGGCGCTACCATCGGCATCCGTTACTCTAGTTGCCATCAGCGGTATTAGTTCCAAAAACTGATTTAAATTATTGAAACTCCGCAGAGCAAATCCTAAAGATGAAAGTAAATCTTGGATTTTATTCTGCTCCCGATGCAGCCGTGCCACAAGTTCTTTGAGTGCCACAACTGGAGTGACATCTGTTGGGGCACTGCTATTACTTTGTGCTGGTTGGGAAGGCAGTTGAGACACAGGCGATTATATTATATTGCTCTTTATAATTTGACGGTTAGCAGATAATTGATAGATCGAACAACTAGAAAATTTTTTGCTAAACCATATTTAGACAAGGTTTACAAGTTTAGCAAGAGTAGAAAGACAATTAGAGTAAATTTTATAACTATTTTCTTGTTTGATTTGTTTTTTAAATTTGTATAGATTTCTTCTAAGCAAGGGTTTGGAGTTTAATACCAATTTTTCTCCCGCTTGGAATATTCCTATTTCATTACAAGTGTTTAATCTTTTCATAACTTTATTATCAAATCATATACCTTCGGACATAAAAAATATACACCTTAACCTCAGCAGGTCTATATACAGTTTTTTCTTGCTAATTTAGGTATGTACATACGGGGTCACAGCCTTTATGGGTGAGAGACTTACATTCCTAAGAATATGAAGGTAAATCAATCAATTAAGATGTTATTAACAGTATGACAAATAGAATATGCATTGCGTATCAAATCTAGGGAAAGTATACCCCAAGACCTTCCAATTAAAACTCAGTCGAGATATTTTTTTTGAATCATCACATTTTTATGTTGTATTTACTCATTTGAATGTGTTTGTAGGTATAGCGAATTAACAGCTATTTAACAAGTGTAAAATTTTTAAGTTGCTCAATTTGTATAAATATCTTTCCCTCATCTGTGAGGGAAGATAACATATAAGTGAAATAATTCCCAATTCTTCTAAGAAAGTATTTACGATATTTGAATAAATCGGCAGCAAAACTAACCAAGACTTACGACGGCAGTTGGATTTATCCGGCGTAAGCCTCTATATGGATTATTGCTTTGTACGGGCAATAAAACTTAAAACTTACAGCACTTTGCAGTTAAATGAGGTACATTCTTCTACTCCCTACTTTCTACTCCCTACTCCCTACTCCCTACTCCCTTATCACCATATGTTCTGTACCTCATTAAGATGAAATCCGCTGTAGGTAACAATTAACCTGCTTAACCGCTAAGCAATGCTTCCACAAATTCGTAACTGGAAAAAGGACGTAAATCTTCCATACCTTCACCAGCACCAATAAAGCGAATCGGTAAACCTAACTGTTGTACCACCGCAAGAGCAACTCCTCCTTTAGCAGTTCCATCTAGTTTTGTTAAAACTACACCACTAAGTTCGGCAGCTTGAGAAAATACCTCCGCTTGTCGCAATCCATTTTGACCTAATGTAGCGTCAAGAACCAACAGTGATTCCACTTTGGCATCGGGAGCTTTTTTCTTGATTATTCGCCGGATTTTACTTAGTTCCTCCATTAAATTTTTCTTATTCTGCAATCTACCTGCGGTATCTACTAGTAACAATTCAGTATTTCGCGACTGGGCAGCGGCGATCGCATCAAACACAACTGCTGCTGGATCTGTATTTTTCCCTGGGTTTGCAATCACTTCAACGCCGCTTCTTTCTCCCCAAACCTTTACCTGCTGTACTGCTGCGGCTCGGAAGGTATCAGCCGCGCCAATCAAACATTTATAACCAGATTTATTTGCCAAATGAGCTATTTTACCGATGGTGGTAGTTTTACCTGCACCATTAACCCCAGTCATCAACCAAATATTGAAACTTTCTTTATCTGGAGTAAAAGCAGCGGAGTCGGGGGATTCTTGAAGGGGCTTATCTAAAATATCCCGGAGAATTTTCTTCAAATAAGCAATACCTTCTTCAGGTGGTAAAGCTTCTTGACGTAGTTTCTCCTGCAAAGCATTAATAATATAATCAGTAGCTTCTATACCTACATCGGCTTGCAGTAATAAAGCTTCAATTTCATCTACAGCCTCAGCATTTAACGGCCCTTTTCCGACAATTGCTTTAAGCTGATTAACTACACTACGACGAGTTTTATCTAAACCTTGCCGCAGCTTTTTAAGCCAGTTAATTTCTTCAATTGATACATCTTCCGCACGTCTACCTTGTGCTGCAAGGACTTCAGTAGACCATAAAAAGCCTTCATCAAATGGAAGTTCAGCTGTTTCTTCGGCTGTTTCTTCAGTTGGCTCGCTAGTATCGCTAGATACCGCTGATGGCTGTTCTACTTCAGAGGTTTCCGGTACTTCTATTGCACTTGCAACTAATCTTTCCTGTCTAGCTTCTCGTTCGGCTTTGGCTCTCTCTAAGAAAGACAACGGTGCTGCTGGCTCAGATATTTTTTCTGTTTCAACTTCTGTTTCGACTTCAGATATTACATCTTCCCCTGTAACTTCTGCATCTGATGTTTCTACTTCAGATACAGTATCGCTAATTTCTTCTGGTTGTGATTGTGAAACTTCTTCTACAACTTCAGCTGAGGAAACTACTTCAGTTGCTTCTTGAGGAGATTGGGCAACTTCTTCAGATTCGGAAACTACTTCAGTTGCTTCTTGGGGAGATTCGGTAGCTTCTTCAGATTCGGAAACTACTTCAGTTGCTTCTTGAGGAGATTCGGCAACTTCTTCAGATTCGGAAACTACTTCAGTTGCTTCTTGGGAAGATTCGGCAACTTCTTCAGAAGTTTCTTTAACTTCAGTACTTACCTCAGTTGTCTGTTGCTTATCTTGAATATTTTTGTAAGCAGCTTTAGCAAAAGCCAATAAATCTTCGGTGTTTTGAGCGGGTTGAGAAACTTCGGTTGATTCCGTACTTACTTGTTCAACTTTCTCTTGTTCCTGCTTCTGTTCGGAAGAAGCATCAGAAGACTTTTTATTTTGACGGCGAAACCAATTAAAAACCATTTGCAAAATAACGTCAGCTATAAAACTTTGATTAATTATTAATTATTAAACACAGAGGGAATTAAAAGTTAGGAGTTATGAGTTATGAGTTAGGAGTTATGAGTTATGAGTTAGGAGTTAGGAGTTAGGAGTTAGGAGTTTTAACCTTTGACCTTTGACCTTTAACCTTTAACCTTAACTTACCGTTTAACCTGTTGTTCGGTGATTTTCCGTAAAACACCATTTATAAATCGATGTCCTTCATCTCCACTGTAGCGTTTGGCGAGTTCTACAGCTTCATTTATTGCTATTCTTGAAGGAATTTCAAAAAACTCCATATCAGCTACAGCAATACGAAGAATATCTCGGTCAATTTGAGCAAGTCGATTTACTTGCCAATCCACTAAAGCAGTAGATATTATCTGATCTAGAAACTCATGCTCTGAGGAAATTTTTCTCACCAGTTTAATAGCATATTCGTTTATTTCTCTGTATTTTTTATTTAATTCCTGACCTAATTCTAAAAAATCCATTGTATAAGCCAATCTATTAATTGCTGCTCTAGTATATTCAATTGATTCTTTGAGCATTGTTCTAGAAGTATTTAGATCGGCAGCGCGAGTTTCGCTAGTTAAAAGTTTGTCGTTACTGTTCCTTAATTCCTCAGAAGCATTTTCTAAACAATCTCTTATCTCCCCTCTTAAAGTACGTACCGTTCCCAGCACTAATTCGGGAAGCTGATCTTCTGTTAAGTTTTTGGGATTTACAGGTAACTGAGAAAGGCTTAACAAAGCTAGTTCGCGAGCAATTTGACGAGGTTGGCGGTGTTTACGATCTTGCATAGCAATATCAATATAATTTGTAATGTAGCGGATATCGTTGACGCAAACGTAATTATGGGCAAAAAAGAAGATGTTTTTTGACAAATTAGCA
>JBCCLY010000174.1:0-7522 GCA_039026655.1 Cyanobacteria bacterium P01_C01_bin.38
ATTAATCGCTGAATCTAGTTATTACGATTATTGTATATCTGTCTTAAATTATCCCTACAATCAAAATCACTGGGATATTCTACAAGGAATAGTTAAAAATTGTGGTTGGATTTTTCCATATAGAGATACTTGTATCGTATGCAATCGTCCCACATCATTATCCTTCGACGAACAAAACCACCTTCACGAATCAAACGGAAAACCAGCAATCGAATACGCTGACGGATTCAAAGTTTACGCTCATCACGGTACTTGGATTCCAGAAAAATACGTTTCAATACCTTCATCACAATGGAAATCTCAATGGTTATTATCAGAAGAAAATGCCGAATTGAGAAGAATTTTGATTCAAAGTATAGGTTACAACAAAATTTGTGAGGAGTTAGGAGCAATTGAATTAGATTCTTGGAATGAATATACTTTACTGAAAATTGAGAATTACACCGAAATTAATAACCCTCACAATTCTCGAAATAATTCGGAACCGATGCATTTATTAAAAATGACTTGTCCGAGTACGGGACATATTCATTTTTTACGAGTTCCTCCCGATATAGCTTCAGCAAGAGAAGCAATAACTTGGATTAATTGGGGAGTTAAACCCGAAGAATTTGAAATACAAACTTAAATTTAATTTAATTTAATTCAAAATATAGCTATTCTAAATTTTTCTGACTTATCCGTACTTATCTGCTTATTTTTTTACAACGATAAAAAATTAATACTTAAAAACACTTGACAAGTTGAGAGATAGACTATAAATGTATTCAAGTTAACAAAACTAAATTCAAAACAAAAAAAATGTTGTAAGTCGGAAACACTGTATGTCAAACGAACCGTCTCTTTTTTCACAGAAGCAATAGATATGTTTATAGATAAGTATGAATAACGAGGTCAACGTAGCTGATTCTGAGAAAGGATTTCTCCATTCTATTTTTAAAGCTGTAAAAGCAAATATTGGTCTGAAAATTGCTCTAGGTATTGTCAGTGCTATTCCCGTTACCCTAGCAACCGTTGCAGCAGAAGCCGCAGAAGTTCAAATAAATCCACCTTCACCTCGCTTAGGGGACACAATATCGGTAATTGTAACTCCCGACGACCCTTCTAATGGTGGAAATTTAAAGGTAACTAGCAATGGAAAAACTTACCCAGTATTTCCAATTGCACCAAATCAGTACCGTGCATTTATTCCTACAACTCCATTGGAAAAATATGGAAGAAGAGTGGTTCGTGTTTCAGGTGAGAGGACAAGAACACGAAACTTAGCTGTATGGGTCAGCAATCGTAGATTTCCGACACAAAGGATTAATTTACCCCCTGGTAAAGCAGGTGTAAAAGCAACACAACTAGAACTCGATAGAGTTCGAGAATTTAAAGCACTTGTTACCCCACAAAAATTTTGGAACGGTCCCTTACTCAGACCAAATGGTTCGCGTATTAGTACAATCTATGGTGTTCGTCGCTACTATAATGGTAAATTTGCGAAGAACTACTATCATCGTGGCGTTGATTACGCAGGTGGCTTTGGTTCACCCGTAGTTGCACCAGCAGCAGGACGGGTTGCTTTGGTAGGTAAAGAATCTCAAGGTTTCAAAGTACACGGAAACATTGTGGGTATTGACCACGGACAAGGAGTGACCAGCGTTTATATGCACCTGAATCGGATTAACGTCAAAGAAGGTGACATGGTAAGACCGGGACAACGAATTGGTGGTATCGGTTCTACTGGTGCTTCTACGGGCCCTCATTTACACTGGGGTTGGTACGTCAACGGACAATCTGTAGACCCAGTACCCTGGAGATTCGAGGGAATTAAGTAAAGGGGATGTTATTCGTTACTTTTGTCAGTAAAATGTGTATTGTTTACCCACTGCGGGAAAAGTAATAAATTAAACCGGTACCGTCCTACCTTACTTTGGTAGCTGATAATAAAATGAGCGTTATGAGTATTGAAAAAATTGTAGAACAAGCTCTCCAGGATGGTTATTTAACACCAGCAATGGAAGCTGAAGTTGGGCGCATCTGCGATAATGCCTCCGAACTCTCTATAGAAGAGTATATGGCACTTGATAGATTAATGGGGGCATTGTTAACTGGTGAGGTAGTGGCGGTACCTCGCAAGCAATTTATCAACGTTATGGAAGAGCTGGTGTTAACGGAGGCAATTGCACGAGTAGCAGAAATTGAAGCTACTAGCGAAAGCTCCCTTGATGTGGGAGATATCGCTGCTTATGCACTCAACCGTTTACCACCTTTGTATGCGACCACTGAAGAAGGTGCTGCTTACCAACGTCAAACAGCTAAAGAGGAACTTCAGGCTCTTATTTCGCAACAAGTAAGAGAAGCTATTTCTCGCTATTTGGATAGACCTAATTTCTTCCCCGAACGTCAAGCAATCAGTAAAAACAGCGGTAATGAAGTATTGCGACAAGTCAGTACTTTACTTCAATCTTATGCTCCCAATTTTGAGCAGAAGAATTGAGAATAGGTATTGGGTAATAGGTAATGGGTAATGGGTAATGGGTGAAGTAATTTGTCTTGACACATAACTTATTATTCTTAAATTTTAACCTCTTACCTTTAACCTTTAACCTCTTACCTCTCACCTACTTCCGTACCTGCACTGGTACTCCTAAACTAATTTGTTCGTAGAGCAAGCGAACGTCGGGATTACGCATTCTCAAACAACCATGGGATACTGGACTTCCTACGAGTTCCGAGTCGGGTGTTCCATGAAAACCAATTTCGTTGTGCCCATCAGACCAAAAACCAATCCAACGTTCTCCTAAAGGACTATTTGGTCCTGCTGCAAACACTTTACCGGTAATTGGATGTTGCCATGCAGGAAACTTTTGCATGTGCATCACTTCAAAAGTACCTATGGGTGTTTCCCAACCTTTCTTCCCTACACCAATTGGATAACTAGCGATAACCGTATTTTGACGATACATATAAACTCTACGGTCGCTTAAATCAACGACAACTTTTTTTGGAGCAGATGTATCTAGACGCTTTGCTTCTACTTTTTGTGGAGAGGCTAATACTGGTTTATTTGATGATGATTTGTTAACAGTTTCTGACGCTACATTTCTCCCTACAGATAGAAAACCTCTAATTTGCTTTTGAAAAAAGTTTTCTTCACCAGAAGTCACATTTACTGTGTCTACAGGTTTATTTTTCCTAACTCTACCAGAATTTTTAACCGTTTTCATTTGGGTTGTGCTAATTCTGAGATGAAGAGTTAAGGACAAAACTGCTGTAATAAAGCACAGCAACATTACTACACGTGTTAAAGAATCATTTCTAACCATTTTTTTTCTCCAGAAAGCCTCTCATATATAGACCTCTTTGTCTTAAATAATCTTTTGACTAATTTTAATTACCGCCACTCTCATCAAACATTTACAAACTCTTATGAATTTATTTACTAATTTACCGTCTATTTGCGGGCAAACTAGGGCTATCACGGTTTAACTATTACTTGTGATATGAGAAAACTTCAAGCTATAGGCTAATATCCGGAACTATTTGAGTGTAATCACCAATCATTAACGTAAGAAGAAGGGAGAGAAATTATGTTAGAGAAATTATTGCTTGCGGCAAGTATTACATTTTCCCTGAATATGTTTGTGCAGGTTCAGGTTCCATTACGTAACAATTCTGAAGGTGTTTATCCTTCTCATGTAGACACAACACCTCAGATTTTAGTCAAGATGCTACAAAAATAGACCTGTGAAGCATCATTAAATACCATTACTAAATCAAATCCTGTAGTTTATTAAACTAATAGTCAAAAGTAATAGTTATTTTTCAAAACTTTTATATAAATTTCATAAATTTATGATTTGTTCTTTTTTATATCAAAAGCTTAAAAATAGTTATTCATAATATGTCTTTTGTGGCTTACTGATTTTCACAAGCAATACATAGTTTGATTCGCAGAAAAATTACAAGTGCAGGACAAACTACTAGAAAAAGTGGCATTATATAAAATAGGAATTTGGTATACCCAAATACAAGTCTATTTATCTTCAGGATTCTATCAGATAGCCAATTATCAAAACTGGCACTGTTCAGCTATATGGACTTATATCAGCGATATTGACTTTTAAAGTTAGCAATAGTGGATAGAATAGCCATTATTCTAAGTTAATTCCTAACCGTGTTTACACTGAAATTTTTCCAAATATTTGTTCCAGTTATAAATCCGTCACTTTTTGTGGGAACTAACTCAATGTCTTCGGGTCTAATAGATAGGGATGATTTAAAGCCAGTAAGATATATGAGCCAATCGATTACTGCATCTTGGTCTACGCTCGATGCCAGGCTGCCGGAAGCACCAGTAGAAGTTGATAAACTTTCAAACCATGACCTGATTTTGCGCTGTCAGACAGGAGTACGTCCCGAACGTACTGCTTTTGCAGAACTGATGCGTCGCTATCAATCACAAGTTGATAGAGTTTTATATCACTTAGCACCCGATTGGGCTGACAGAGCAGATTTAGCTCAGGAAGTGTGGATACGAGTTTTCCGAAATATTAGTCGATTGCAAGACCCCTGTAAATTCCGAGGTTGGTTGAGTCGTATTGCTACTAACTTGTTTTATGACGAGTTACGTAAACGTAAAAGAGTTGTTAGTCCTTTATCACTAGATGCTCCCCGTACTTTGGACGACGGAGAAATGGATTGGGAAATCGCTGGTGATACCCCCGGACCAGAAGAAGAACTGACAACAAGAGAATTTTACGAGCAATTACGCTTAGCAATCGCTGATTTACCCGAAGTATTTCGCACTACTATAGTATTGCGAGAAATTGAAGGATTGGCATACGAAGAAATAGCCGAAATGACTGGTGTTTCTTTGGGAACGGTAAAGTCAAGAATTGCGAGAGCGAGATCCCGGTTGCAAACTCAATTACAAAATTATGTAGAGTCCTAAATTGCAGCGTTCATCCTCACATAATGACTATTTATTCTCCGATTAATTTTCTGCCCGATAATATTAAATTTAAGATATGCCCTACCTGCTGAGTAGGGACGGGATACCGGGAAATACTTTCGCACGTTCGTCTAGATTTTATCTATCTCAAATCATTTCGACCTAAAACAAGCTTTTAGACGAAGACACTAAAATTCGATTAGAAAGAATATTTCTCCTAAACAACTCAGAGCAACGAAAAAATAAACTATTTGTTAATAAATATTTTGTGCATCTGCCACCGGGAGAATAATACAAAGTCAATTCTTAAGCTTGCCCGCTGTATATACCCGTGTATTAATTGGTAATAATGTTAAGATGAATACAGAACATCACTTTGACGACTCCCGCTTGCAAAGTCAAAAAAAATTGCGGGATAGGAATGACGGTAATACCAATAATTTAACGGGTGCTAAGAATATGGTGAAGCGCGACCGCTTCGAGTTACTAAGTGCTTACCTTGATGGTGAGGTAACAGCTGCCGAACGCAGGCAAGTGGAACATTGGCTGGCAAATGACTCATCAGTCCAAAATTTGCACAAGCGACTTTTATCACTGCGGCAAGGTTTGCGGAATCTTCCAGTACCGCAAGAAGAATCTATAGAGAAAACAGTTGATAGCGTAATGACACGATTACGCCGTCGTACCAGAAAGACCTGGATGCTCGGAGGTGCTGCTGTTGCAGCTTGTGTAATTGGTTCATTCTTGAGCTTAATTCCCAATAAAGAACCAGGACTTAATTTTGCTAGCGAATCTTTGGAGCAGACACAGCAAGCTTCTTCAGAGGAAATAGCATCTTTGCCGATGGTCACTCTAAATCAACCATTAGTAAGAATACCTAAAGCAAACCAAAGTCCGCAAGACAGAATAAATTAAACCTAATTTATTAATTAGGGTTCCGAAAATTTAATGCTATCTACTACAAATTAAAAGTTAGAAGTGAATAGTTAAAATACTTCTAAATAAGAGATTACCATAAATGGTGCAAGTGCGGGCTATAAGCTCGCATTTTTGTTTTTATTGGAAAATACATTGAAGACCCAGGAATAAAAGCTTGACTCCTAACTCCTAACTTCTAACTCCTAACTCCCTAAACCTTTCCACTCCACCAACCATCACTTTGTGGAGTACCTTTTAATTGAAGTATTATCATCAAACTCATGAAATAAGCCCAAGCAACACCAAGGGAATTATGTTCTAAATCGAATATTTCAACTTGGTTTCGGTTGTAGAGATTTTCTTTGTCCGGTCTTTGGGGATGATAATCTTCCAGTTCATCAAGACTGCTCAACACTTGTGGATTATTAAACGAAAGCAAATATCCGTAAACTTTATCATTCCCCGTAGCCATAGCTGGATATCCTTGGGGAAGCGAATACAATTCACCAAGAGTCCAAGCTTTTTTTGCATCAACGACTTCTGAAGCACAATAAAATTCATAATTAGCTTCACCTGGTTTGAGGGTTCCGTAGACAAACACCCGCAACAGACCAGAATTTTTTTGACACATTTTTTGGTGGTTAGTGGTAGTTGTTAGGAATTGCTTGTGACAGTTGTATCTCTTCTCCTATTATTTCAGATTATTTCTTTACGCAACATAGACAGTACTATAGCAGTTTTCAGTTGAGTCGAATACACTCAAAACCTCACCCCCTCTCCTTAATAAGGATACTGCTGGTCATTCAGGTGTGACACCCCTGAATAACGCAAAAATAAGGGTTTCAGGAGTGCGATCGCACTCCTGCTGATAACTTAAAATCCCTATTAATTCATTGAGGTGAGGGGTATGACCTACCATTCGCCAGCAGTATCCTTAATCTTAATAAGGAGAGGGGAAGGGGGTGAGGTGAAATTTGTATTGCATCCAAGTGAAAATCGCTATATTTGATTCTGATTTTTCAAAAGCTTCAGGGATTTAAACATTTATTACTAAAAAATGAAATCTTATGGAAAATTGTCAGAAATATCATCAAAAAATGCATAAATCAAAACAAGGTAGTCTTAATTGATACCTTCCATCAATTAGCTTCAGCCCAGTTTACAAAGGAATGAAAGTTTTCATCATAAGCATTTAATCTTTCTGACTGTGTAAGACCATAAAGGAGAAATTCATGCTGCTTCAATCTAACCAATCAATTATGCATATCAACAGTATCACCCATGAGGGGAAGGTGGTGCTTTTGGGGACAAGTAGCGCAGGCAAGATTTACTATACAGTTAAGCAGGATGGTTATGAGAATAATTACAACAGCGAAACTGGATGGGAAAATTGGAGAGAATTGGAGTTTCCCGATGAGGAAGATGATTCTTCTGTGGTAGACAGGGAAACCAAGGAGTTAACTTATAAAAGCAATCCAAGTAATTTTATTATTCGCTCCCTTTATAGAAGCAAGGATAAATCGTTTGTTGCACCAGTTCAAATAGTTTCTGCTTCAGGACATTTATACGTTTTCCGACAATCCAATTCCAATACTCTATTGGTGGACCGCTTCGTTTTGGATGAATTAACTAACAATCTCGGTCGGAAAATAGAGGTTCGGTATA
>JBCCLY010000175.1:0-7446 GCA_039026655.1 Cyanobacteria bacterium P01_C01_bin.38
ATGTTTTGTTTATTGACAAAATACCCAGAACCCTGACGAGCAAAAATAATTCCATCTGCTTGTAAAATGCTGTAGGCTTCTAAAATTGTTAATTTATTAACTTGTAAATTCTCTGCTAAACAACGAATTGAAGGTAAACGCTCTTCTGGTTGTAATGCTCCAGATTTAATTAAACGAGTGATTCTATCTTTAATTTGTAAATATATGGGTTTACGTGACTTTCTATCTAAAGGAATCTTCACGGCTAAGTATTTATTAATCGCTCTAAGTGGAATATATGCGATTTTGGAAAGTTGTACACGGTACAGTTACAAGTTTTTTGACTAGAACAGTTACATTTCTTCGTAAACTGTACTAGTCAAACTTAATAAATTTGTACCTTTTCAGATTGTCCATAATAAGAGATTGTAATTTCATTAAAGCTAACTTCTCGCACCATTCGCAACAAGCTAAAAGAAACCCGGTTTCTGTTCGTGAAAACACTATTATCTCGTTATTTTACCAACAAGAAACCGGGTTTCTGACACTGGTGCAAGATGTAATTTTAAGTGGATTTATTAACAACGCAATGGATAAAAGTATCACTAATAATAAAGAAACAATTGGATTGATATATGGTTTTCTTGGCGTGATTGGATTTAGCGGCACCCTTCCGGCAACGCGAATTGCTGTAACAGATTTTGCCCCTACTATTGTTGGTTTGGGTAGAGCTATTATTGCTGCGACTTTCGCTATGGTGCTTTTGCGGTTAACTCGGCAGCCAATACCACATCGACAATACTGGAAAAGTTTGGGAATTATTGTGGCAGGAGTAATTATCGGATTTCCGTTGTTATCGGCATGGGCTATGCAGCAATTACCGGCTTCGCATGGGGCAATTGTTACGGGGATTTTACCGTTAGCGACTGCAATAGTGGCGGCATTACGAATGGGTGAAAAACCTTCTCTAGGCTTTTGGATAGCGAGTTTGTTTGGAAGTATAACTATTGTTGCCTTTGCATTAATTGAAGGTAATGGAAGTATTCACTTTGCTGATATCGTTTTAATTATGGCCGTTATTGCGGCTGCATTTGGCTATGCGGAAGGAGGAAAGTTAGCCAAAATTCTTGGAGGTTGGCAGGTTATTTGTTGGGCTTTGGTGTTTTCTGTACCAATATTAATTATTCCTGTTGCATTGGTAGTTTCACAAACAGGGATTAGTGCTTCACCTTCGGCATGGTTGGGTTTGGGCTATGTAAGCATTATTAGTATGTTGCTTTCTTTCTTTGCTTGGTATCGTGGTTTGGCGATAGGTGGAATTGCTAGAGTTAGTCAGGTGCAATTACTGCAACCTTTTTTGAGTATTTTATTTTCTGCTTTCTTTTTAAATGAAAAAATAACTTTGTTAATGATTTGTACTGCGGTAATTGTTGTGGTTTCTGTTGCTATCGGAAGAAGACAGCCAGTTGAAGCAAATTAATGATTTATCTTAAGTTAAATTCCCTTAGTGGAGTGGTTCACCTTAAATGCTTTCAAGCCTGAAAACTTTTATCATATAATCTAATCGAAGTTGAATGTCAGTAGTTATAAATTAAATGGCGAAAACACCTGTTGATTTATATCGTAGGGGTAGTGCCAATTCTCCTAAAATGGATAATGTAAGACCTAATAAAGACGTATGAATCTCTCATTTAAAGATACAAAATTTATTATCGAAGCATTAAATAAACTAATTAATACTTATAACGTTCGGCTAGAAGAAATTGAGGATAATGATGAATATGATGATGAATCTTCTGAATTAGGTAACGATGCTTTATTTCTAGAATCGCTACGTACAGAACTAGAAAACAATTTAGACAAAAACCAAACATCTTATTTAGCAGAATTATCTAATGTCTCTCATCAGAAACAGGAAGTAAAAACAAAAGATTCTTTATTACATTTAGTTCTTCAATTATCTATTAATGAGCGATTGCTATTAGTTGAAGCAATTTCTGAATCTATTCGTAATGACGGGATATTAAAAGCAAGTTGAACTGATTCTTTTACTATTTGACTCTCAAAAACTATTCTAAAAATTCTTTATTTATAAATAGTGTAAGTTTTTGAAAAAGATCGGTAGGATATTTATTGTCTTAAAATTATAGTTGAAGTCTGTTGCTCGCACACGATGAATACCCAAAGCTCTAATACTCCTGATGTTTACTCTACTTTGAGTGCAACTAACTGCTTGCGAATTAGCGATGGAGAAATTAAACCCGTTTTAGATGGCTGCTCGAATGCTGCAAAATTACTCGTACTGATTTGGTCGCAGTTGGGGGATTTTGATAATTTAGAATATGCCTGGTGGTTGCAAAGAGAAAAAGAAAAGCTGCAAAATCAAGGAATCACAATTCGTGCTATTGGAATTGGCGATCGCGACTCTGGCATAAAGTTTTGTAACTATACTAAATTCCCTCAAGAATGGCTATTCGTAGATTCTCAAGCTGAAATTCATCAAAAGTTAGAACTTTATCGCGGCTTAAATATCAACTTTCCTCTATTATCAACTTCACAAAAGGCTTGGCTGAATTTAATGCTGATGTGTGCCGGGATTGGTAGCCGAGGAACTTTGGCGGAAGTTTTTAGGGGTTACAAAGGTGATAAAAAGGCTCCTCAATTAATTGCTGATGAAGAAGTTGTTACAGATACACCACTACCAGATATCAAAGGTTCATTTTTCAAAGCTGCTGGGGGAAAAGGCTTTCAACGCCCTTTTGAGCTTGCAACTCTACGCTTGCGAAATATGACTGAAGTTTTGAGTAATTGGAATACTTATGTTCCCGATTCGGCTTATCTCACACAGCGAGGAGCAACTTTTTTGTTTGACTCTAATAGAAATTTGATTTACGAGCATCGAGATAAAGGTATTCTTGGTTTTGCTGAAAATATGAGCAATCCTTTATCTTTTTTGCTAGACGTATAAATGAGATAATGAGATACCCCATCAGGATTTTATTAATACACTTGGCACCAATATTTATCTATTGAGTTAGAATTTTATTTACTTAAATATATTTATATTTTAGGTAAACAAACTTAGTTATTTAGTTTTTGTATCATCAACTACTAACTACTAAAATTCTCCGCGTAAATATATTTACATTTCCTGACTTTTAATACAAAAATAACTAATTTCTTTTAAAAAATTGTTTTGCAAGTACTTACAATTCCTGAGAACTGATGTATATCTGAATATAGTTTACTATCATATTTTGTAAAGCAGCATACAACTTACCAGAGTTGTTGCTATAAAATTGCAATAGTCCTTGAAGTCGTCACATTTATCATGATTGAAGTATCATCCAATATACCCTCCTTATTATTTACTGACAGTAAAACGAAGGATGAGGAAGACAATTATCAATCTGAAGAGTATTTAGCTAAACTCCAAGATTTGATTAGCGAACGTTGGGAAGATGTTTGGCAAGAAGTACAAGCAAGAAGGCAGGAACAATTGAAGCTTAATTAGTTTTACTCAGCTGCCAAAAAACGGCTATAGGATAAAGGTAAGAATCGTCTTTGAGTCAATATTACCCTTATCCTTTAACCTTTAACTCATTGTTAATCTTGTAACAGTTAGCTAAAAACTACTAACTTAAATCGTTAAGTTAGTAAATCGGCAAAAATAAACCAAGCTGTGTTATAGAATTTAATTTACCTTTAAACCCTTACTTCCATTTGCTACTCCCTATCCCCTCTCTTGGAAAATTGCACTCTGCGAGAAAGCCTCCGGCTCACATGGGGGAAACCCCCAAGACCGCATTTTCCGCTATTCCGTATTCCTAGTTACTATTTTCAACGCCAACTTACTTAATGTAAGTTTGTTTCAGCGTTGCTTCTATAGAATTAGTATTTCTGTACAGCCTAATAAGTTCGTGGGCTGGTGTTTCTCGCTTTTCGATAAAAGTTTTCAAAGGTGCGAGTAAGTCAACATCAGGGTCATTTTCTAATACAGTTTCTACTGATTTGAGAATCAGTTTTGCATTAGTAAAAATCTCTTCGTTATCGAATCCTTCTTGTGCGGAAACTTGGTGTTTTTCGGCATCGGGTACGATTGCTCTACCAGGTAATGATTCGTCTAAAACAATACCTTTTAATAAAGCTAATAAACCAGCGTAGATAGAAAAATCGCCACAGCTATCAAAAGCTTTAAATTCAATTCGACCAATTTCTGCGGGAATGCGAGCAATTTTAGTTAGAGATGGAATACTTTTTATTAGTTCTTCTTGCTTTCCTAAGAATACCATCGCCGCAGGTCTTCTTCCAGTTCTTACAAAGGTTCTTACACTAAAACCTTCCCACAAACGACCTTGATAAAAGGGAGAACTGTAGCTAAAAGGAATAATATAAGGACTATAGTAAGTCAGCTTTTTACCAATATCAATAATACGCTCGGTACTTAACCCTAACATCGAAATATTCAAATCTGGGCCATAAGTAAGCATGGGAATATTCGCAGTTTGCTTTTCAGGAGAAGCCTGTCTACGTTTTGCTTCATACTCATTCAAAGGGGGATTGGGCACGAATGCATCGTAGTGAGGATTGAAACTGATTAATGTTGGAGAAAAACCATATTGTGCTGCTGTTTCCTTGAGCAAACGAAAACTTTCAGATAACTCGGCGATCGCACTATGAATATCGGGATTTATAGTTGTTCTAATTTCGATTCCTTTGGGTACGCATTCGATAACTTTTTCAGAATCAGCGAAACGTTCAAAACCTTCTATATACCAACGCTTCTGTTTAATTCCCGCGTCTCCGATGCGTAATTCTGGATAATCATCTTTATAGACGGGTAACTTTTCAACTATTTGATTGAAATCAGCAAATTTTACACTAGAAAAATCAGCAAATTTTCCAGCATTATCAATGAAAGCAACCTCATGTTCGATGCCAAAATGAAACATTATTTATTCCTTACAAACAGTTAATAATTGTGGTTTAAGCGGTTTGACATCATGTCAAACCATAGGAATTTGTGAAGTTAATAATTCCATCACCGTTAGAACCGGGGTTCCAATTCTGAATCTCGCTAATATTTGAAATACAGATAATCAAAATTTGCTGGCATATATTTTATAAGTCGCTTTTGTCTCTTTACCATCAACGACAATACCAAATTAGACGCAAATAATGAATCAGAAAATTCTCAATAAGCTTATCAAAGAGTTGTTTAACTTGCTGTTTGCTTAAATACATCTGTAATTCTGTTACGAATCTGTTGAGCGTAGTGCTTATTTCTTTGAGAGGCTTAATCAGATTCCTTCCCAACTTTCTAAGAATTAAGTCTTGTCTTAGCAGAATTACCATTAATAAATGCGAACGCTTAAAACTAGTTTTGAAACTAATCTTCAAATTAATAAAATTAATATTTAAATAGCTACCGATTTCTCCATCCGTACTTTTAAAATATCTATCAAATAAATTACTGACCCAATTGTCAATAATTTTGCCTTGAAAATAACTAACTACTAAATAATTTTTAGCATTAGAAAGTTTTTCAAGTTCAAATTCTATACCTTTTCTTAAAAAGGGAATTAATTGTGTTTTACGAACAGTATCAAGATTAACTTGGGTTGTCAAAATGCACCTTTCCACGGTATAAACGAGATTTTGCCCTCAAAACTATAAGATTTTAAATAAAAATAATTTTTAATAATACCATCAGAATTAGTTTACATCAATAGGAATTATGTATCAAATTAAGACAAGCAAGTTTATTTTGATAAAATATAAATAATCCTTGAAAGTCAGCCATCAACAGAATTGTAGAGTAAATGTTGTAAATATCAAAATAAGATAACTCAAGCGCGATCGCAATTATGTATAGATTCGAGCAGAAATCTTTTTTATATAAATTGGCAATAAGTTTGCAAAAACAGTAGGAGATAGCGAGCTACCATTGTATTGCAGGAAAGTTAGAGAAGCGAGTTATGACCAGTGCTGTTAAATCTGCTTACAGCAGCGAGCAAATATCCGCTTGGCTGCGTGGGCTGCTGACTATTGCTTGGGCTGACGGAAACTTTGACGAGCAAGAAAAGCAATTGATAACTTCAATTACCCAAGACGAATTAGTCGGGGGGATGAATGTTGAATCATTTGAAACGATAACGCCAGAAGAGTTAGCTGCTGTGTTTGGTAAGAGTACCCCCATAGCAGAAAACTTCTTGCGAACAGCGGTAATGGTAGCCATTGCCGACGGAATCTATTCTCCCAGCGAAGACGAGCTATTGCAAAAACTATGTGAAGCTCTCGGAGAGCCAAAAAACCTGCTGGAATCTCTGCGCCACACCTTAGAAAATCCTCAACCAGCAGAAGCCACTTCCGGCGCTGCATCACCTCTAAAACCTCCAGCAAAGCCACCAATAGAAGCTTTAAATCCTCTGCGAGATTGGCTTGATGGTTTGGATGTCGAAGATCCCAAAGTTGCCCGTTTTCTGTGCAAAATGATTCCCAATCAATGTCCTTTTGAGCGGGATGTCAAACTGTTCGGACGCAAAATTGTACGTATTCCTCCCTTATGTAAAATCAATCCGCTTTACGAACAACTAGTAGGCTTGCGTTTCCGTGCTTTGTCCTATTTAGCAGACGATTGTAAAGAGGATATTTCGGAATATATTTAGTTAAATTTAAAGGGGAATTGGGCATTGGTCATTGGGCATGGGAGAATTGAATTTAGACGATTTTTAACTCAGAAATCTTAATGCTAGCTATCTTATAAATACAAGGGGAAACATTACTGCATAACTACCCTTTAGTGGTACTATAATTTCCTTAACTTGGGATATTAAGTAGTAAATAATTGGTTGAATAATCAATGTTCAATGCCCCATGCCCTATGCCCTATGCCCCATGCCCATTATCTAAATCATGCAATTTATTGATCGTGCAAAAATTGAAGTAGAAGCAGGTAAAGGTGGCGATGGTATTGTCGCTTTTCGTAGAGAAAAATACGTACCTGCTGGTGGCCCTTCGGGAGGGAATGGAGGACGCGGTGGTTCGGTGATTTTAGTTGCTTCAGAAAACCTACAAACCCTACTAGACTTTAGATACAAGCGTCGCTTCGTAGCACAAAACGGTTCTCGCGGCGGCCCGAAAAATAAAACCGGCGCATCTGGAGAAGATTTATTAATTGAAGTTCCCTGCGGTACCGCCGTTTACAACGGGGAAACTGATGAGTTAATTGGCGATTTAACTAAACCCGGACAAACTTTATTAGTTGCAGAAGGCGGTAAAGGTGGATTAGGAAACAAATATTTTTTAAGCAATCGCAACCGCGCCCCGGAACACGCTTTACCTGGATTAGATGGAGAAATTAAAGCATTACGTTTGGAATTAAAACTGTTAGCAGAAGTTGGAATTATTGGATTGCCAAATGCTGGTAAATCTACTTTAATCTCAGCTTTATCGGCAGCGCGTCCC
>JBCCLY010000176.1:0-7436 GCA_039026655.1 Cyanobacteria bacterium P01_C01_bin.38
TAAATTTTTACCTCTTGGGCGGTATGGTTTCTTTTTATTCTTTTTGTTAAACATGATGCAACCTGAATATTATTTGCAGAAATGATAATATTGAAAAAAATGAACTTTTAGAGTCTAAAAAGTTTAATGACTAACTTTTCAGGAATTAACCCTTTGCATCTACCTTCAGTCCCTTTAATAGAAAAAGATAAGTTACCTCAATTAGCAGCCATTTATTTTGTAATATCTGAAAATGGAAAAATTCTATACATTGGACGCTCAATAAATTTAGCTAGTAGATGGAACAATCATCATAGATATTCGGAATTAAAAGAAATAAGAAATGTTCGTATTGCATGGTTGGGTTGCAATAACGAATCTTTGCTTCCTCAAATAGAAGAAGCTATGATTAAACATTTTTCACCTTACTTAAATCGCACATCACTTAATCAAACTAAACCCAAGACTAAGTTTAAACGGTCAAAAACAAAAGTTAAAAAGCCATATTCTGACAAACTTTCCCAGGTAGTAAAGCAAGCTCGTGGTAAAAACAGTCTGCTTATTTTTAGTAAATCGCTGGGAGTTTCCTTAACTACTATGCAAAAGTGGGAGGCAGGAGATACACTTCCAGATATACGGAATTTAGCGAAAATTGCCCATAGAGCAGGATACTCAATTGATGAACTAGCTATTTATTTAGGTATAATGTCTCCATCGAAACCTTCAGATTTAACACTTATTCTTAGGCACATCAACAATATGCCTTTATCTGAAGTTGCGATTATTACTCAAGCTGCTGCTGCCAGATTTGTTGCAGCTGCTGAATATTTAGAGAATCAGGCAAAAGCGAGTTAAGTTTTTATTATGATTAGTGGCATTATGCCATTTTCCATAAATTCTTATAGCCATAATGCACCTTTAAAAATTGACTTTTACAGTTGACCTATCTTGCTTACGAGCTAAAATTAACTCATGTGATTGACGAATTTAGCTGTATTGAAGCAGTAATTGACTGCTTAGAGACTGCTAAAACATTATTATTAATCAAATGGATTGTCAATATTAGCTTTACAATCCGTAAATAAAACATAGAAATTACGGTTCAAATAGCGAGCATATTAATATCAGTGAAACCAGAAGGTAGAAAGAAACTAAGTGAAATAGCGAGAGCGGCTCGTGGTTCCATGAGTCAAAGAGCGTTTGCGAAGTTTCTAGGGGTTTCTTATACCACTGTACAGGGATGGGAGAAGGGAGAATCTATTCCAGATGTACAGAATTTAGCTAAAATTGCAGAAAGAGCAGATTACTCAATGGAAGAATTGTTCGGCGATTTAGGTATGAAGCCTGCATCAGAGCCTTCAGAATTAGGAGTAATTCTTCGACAAATAAATAAGATGCCTTTAACTGATGTAGCTCAAATAGTTCAAGCTGGTGCGGCTAGATTAGCTGCTGCACCGGAATTATCAGGAAATCAAGCGAAAGCTAGTTAAATTTATAAATCAAAACACAATACCTAATGTCCCAGACGTAGCAGTGCTACGTCTGTTTTTGCTGTAATATCGCGAAAATTTCTTGCCTTACAACAATTCCAACACGAAAAATGTAGTTAAATTTTGTTAAGATTGGACACAACAGAAAGCGCGTTCCCTTAATTGTTACCATCCTTTACCCTGGAGATACTTGATGCTACGACTAGAACATATCAGTAAAATTTATCCCACAGGCGAAGTTCTCAAGGATGTCAACTGGGAAGTTAAAGTTGGCGATCGCATTGGTTTGGTTGGCGTAAATGGTGCGGGAAAGTCCACCCAGTTGAAAATCATTATGGGGGAGATGGAGCCGACATCCGGCGAAATTATTCGTCCTAACAGTTTACATATAGCTCATCTCAACCAAGAATTTGAAGTAGATCCCACTCGTACCGTTAGCGAAGAATTTTGGACGGTATTTGAAGAAGCCAATGCAGTACAGTTAGCTTTGGCTCAGGTGCAGCGAGATATGGAAAGCGCCGATCCCGATGGGTTAGATAAATTAATAAATAAATTAGATAAATTACAAAGGCAGTTTGAAGCCTTAGACGGTTATGGCTTAGAAGCCCGTATCGGCAAGATTTTACCAGAAATGGGATTCGAGCAAGAAGATGGCGATCGCCTAGTAAGCTCTTTTAGTGGCGGCTGGCAGATGCGGATGGGTTTAGGTAAAATTCTGCTGCAAAAACCCGATTTATTGCTATTAGACGAACCTACAAACCATTTAGACTTAGAAACTATTGAATGGTTGGAAAATTACCTTAAAAATTTGACTACCCCAATGGTAATAGTTTCTCACGACCGAGAATTTCTTGACAGACTTTGCACCTCAATAGTAGAAACAGAGCGTGGAGTTTCTACTACTTATTTAGGTAATTATTCTACATACTTACAGCAGAAAGCAGAAAATCAAACAGCACAGCTAAGCGCATTCGAGCGTCAGCAGAAAGAATTAGACAAGCAGCAAGCATTTGTAGAAAAATTCCGCGCTAGCGCAACTCGCAGTACCCAAGCAAAAAGCCGTGAAAAACAGCTTGATAAAGTAGAGCGTATTGAAGCACCAGTAGCTGGAATGAGAACTTTACAGTTTAAATTTCCCCCAGCACCACGCAGCGGGCGTGAAGTAGTAGATATCAACGATCTGACTCATATTTACGATGACAAAATCTTATTCTTGGCGGCGAATCTATTAATTGAAAGAGGCGATAGAATTGCCTTTTTAGGTCCTAATGGTGCCGGTAAATCTACTTTACTACGGTTGATTACGGGTATGGAAGCACCTACTGAAGGTGAAGTTAAATTAGGGCAACATAACGTTATTCCTAATTATTTCGAGCAAAACCAAGCAGAAGCCTTGGATTTAAGTAAAACAGTCATGGAAACAATCCATGATGAAGTTCCCGACTGGAAAAACGAAGAAGTTCGTACTTTGTTGGGAAGATTTTTATTTAGTGGCGATACAGTTTATAAAAAAGTTGATGCTTTAAGTGGTGGAGAAAAAGCACGTTTGGCACTAGCGAAAATGCTATTGCGTCAGGCAAATTTACTTATCTTAGATGAGCCGACAAACCACTTAGATATTCCTGCTAAAGAAATGCTCGAAGAAGCTTTGCAAAATTACGACGGTAGCGTAATTGTAGTTTCTCACGACAGATATTTTATTTCCAAAGTAGCTAATAAGATAGTTGAAATTCGGGATGGTGAATTCCGAGTTTATCTTGGAGATTATCACTATTATTTAGATAAAATTGCCGAAGAGAAAGAACAAGAAAGATTAGCAGCAATTGAAGCTGAAAAAGCCGCGAAAAAAGCTGCTAAGAAGAAAAAAGCAGCAGCAAAGCGTAAGTAAATACAATTTTAACAACGGATGCATTGGTTTTAACAACGGATGCATTAATTTTAGATTTTCCTGAAGTATTTGTTTAATCTAAAATCTAAAATATGTCACTAAATTCATAATTACACGAACCCTTCTTTTTTAAGGAGGGATTTAAATTATTCAAAATTAATATAAATTATTAGTATTACCAATTACCAATTACCAATTACCAATTATCTATTGCCAAATAATAATTTAATTAATCAAACAAAATTCTTATAAATAAGTCATTTTTAATAGCAGAATACAAAATGTAACGACTTAATGTAACAAAAACTTTACTTAATACAGGATAACTGCAAGAAATATATATGAAAAGTAGAGATATTTCATAAGATAATTTAATACGTAAACAACCAATAAGCAAAAATTCACTTGCAGTTGTGAGTGTCAATGGTATTATTCGGATATTACGAAAAGTAAAGGGTAATTTTGTTATGACACAAGCACCTGTTTCTCCCGTGGTGCTAGTAATATTAGATGGATGGGGTTACTGCGAGGAGACAAAAGGAAACGCCGTTGCCGCCTCTTCAACACCCGTAGTGGATAGCTTATTACAAGTTTATCCAAACACGTTGATAAATACCTCCGGAAAAGCGGTAGGTTTGCCAGAAGGGCAAATGGGCAACTCAGAAGTAGGACATTTAAATATTGGTGCAGGGCGAGTTGTACCGCAGGAATTGGTACGGATCTCTGATGCTGTGGAAGATGGTTCTATTAATCAAAACCCAGCATTAGTTAAAATTTGCCAAGAAGTACGAGGTCGTAAGAGCAAACTACATTTGGTAGGATTATGTTCTGAAGGAGGCGTACATTCACATTTAAGCCATCTATTCGGCTTATTAGATTTAGCGAAAGCACAGGGAATCTCAGAAATTTGCATTCACGCTATCACTGACGGACGCGATACTAAACCCAGTGAGGCAATTAAATCAATTGGACTTATTCAAGATTATATAGATCGCATTGGAGTAGGACGCATTGTAACGATTAGCGGTCGCTACTATGCTATGGATAGAGATAAACGTTGGGATCGGATTCAAAGCGCTTACGATGTAATGACGCAAGACGACGATTCTAGCAACAACCGTTCTGCTGTAGAAGTAGTCAAAGAATCTTATGCAGAAAAGGTAACAGATGAATTTATTGTTCCTGTTAGAATAGCTGCCGGAGCCGTAGAAGCAGGAGATGGGGTAATATTTTTCAATTTCCGTCCCGATAGAGCTAGACAACTAACTCAGGCTTTTGTTAACTCAGATTTTGACGGTTTTGAAAGAAAGCAAATTAAACCGCTATCTTTTGTAACTTTTACGCAATACGAACAAGATTTACCAGTAGATGTAGCATTTACACCGCAAAATCTGAATAATATTCTTGGTGAAGTAATTTCTCAACATGGTTTAAAGCAGTTTCGTACTGCTGAAACCGAAAAATACGCTCACGTTACCTACTTCTTCAACGGTGGTTTAGAGGAAGAACTTGAAGGGGAAGAGCGAGAATTGGTAAGCTCTCCAATGGTGGCTACCTATGATAAAGCTCCTTCCATGTCAGCACAGGCTGTCACCGACGTAGTTTTAGCAGCTATTAACAAAGGAATTTATTCTTTAATAGTAGTTAACTATGCCAACCCAGATATGGTAGGGCATACAGGAAACATGGAAGCTACCGTCGAAGCATTAGAAGCGGTAGATAAATGTTTAGCAAAACTATTAGAAGGGATTAGTAAAGCTGGAGGTACAGCATTAATTACCGCCGATCATGGTAATGCAGAATACATGATAGATGAGACAGGAAATCCTTGGACTGCTCATACTACCAACCCAGTTCCTTTTATTGTGGTAGAAGGCGAGAAAGTAAAAATTCCCGGACACGCTACCGACCTCAATTTAAGAACTGATGGTAAATTAGCCGATATAGCTCCTACCATTTTGGAGATATTGAAGCTTCCTCAGCCACCAGAAATGACTGGTAAATCATTGTTTAAGCCAGCAGAGTACGACGTAAAAGTTCCTCGCAGCCCCATGAATTTGGTGATGCAGAATAATTAATAATTAGTAGTTAGTTGTTTACCCGACAGGGGTTGCAAACCCCTGTCTAATAGCAGAAGTCCTATAAATAGGACTGAGATACAAACTTTCACACGCCCTATTAAAAAACATTTGTAGGGTGTGTTACGGCTTGATAATATCACCGCTCTATACCAAAATTTAAATATTGCCGTAACGCACCATCAAGTAATTGCGATAAGAAACCATCCTATAATTTTTTGTACCAGATGTATTAATTCGTTTTTTGACCAATTACTGTAAAGTTTATATACAATAATTAAGTTAAAATCTGTTTAATTATCAGTTGTTAAATATTAGTCGGTTTATAAACCACTAACAACTAACAACTAACAACTATCAACTATCAACTAACCCTTAATTTCATGACTCTTTCAAGCGTTATACAAGGCATCTGGGCATTTTCTGCCATTGGTTTAATTGTTTTAGTATTGCTACACAGCCCCAAAGGTGACGGGATTGGTGCAATCGGCGGACAAGCACAATTATTCAGTAGTACTAAAAGCGCTGAAAATACTTTAAATCGGGTTACATGGACATTAACAGTAGTTTTTCTAGGATTAAGTGTAGTTTTGAGCGCTGGTTGGCTTGGAGCTTCTGTCCCTAGAACTTCTGCTCCCCCGATTCCTCCCAATTCTGCTCCTGTTAACTCTAATCCCTCGAATTTATCTGTTCCCGAAACTTCTCCGGCTCCTGCTATTTCTCCGGCTCCTTCCGATTCTTCCGAACCGTAAGATTACTTTGTTCAACTCTTTCTGAACTGTAAAAATTGCAGCTTTATTGGAATGAGAAAAAATCTAAGCTTATTTAAACAGATAAAAATAGCTTTAGGATTGGTAATTATCACAGCACTGCTCGTTATTTTTACTAACGTGCAGTCTTTTGCTGTAATTACAAATATTGACTTGACTAAATTGCCGCAGTATGCTGGTGAGATTAAAATAGGGAATAGGGAATGGGGAAGAGGGAACAGTATTTCTCAAACTCCTTCTCTGCCAACACAAAAAACTTATCCTCTACCATCAACTTTGGCAAGATGGCAAGATGAAACAAATAGCGGTGATTATTTTGATGAAATTAAACCTACTAAATATGGTTATTTAATTTGGTCGCAATTTCCAGTTAAAGTTTATTTAGAAACACCAAATATTAATAGCGGCGATCGATCTCAACAATGGATTAAAACTGTTTCGCGAACAGTAGAAGAATGGAATAACTATTTACCTTTACAAATAGTTGAAAATCCAGAAGACGCGGATATTAAAATTATTCGTAAAACTCCGCCATTAAAATTTACTCCCGGCAATAAATTCCCTCGCGCTCGTTCTGCTTTAGCCAGTTACAAAGTTTATAAAAAAGAAAATATTTTATATCATAGATTTACTATTTTATTAAGTCCCAGTCAAACAGGTAAATATCTTTTAGCAGCCTCTCGCCACGAATTAGGACATGCTTTAGGGATTTGGGGACATAGTAAAGAACAAAGTGATACTTTGTACTTTTCTCAAGTTAGGAATCCGCCGTTAGTTTCTGCTAGAGATGTGAATACTTTGAAGAAGATTTATCAGCAGAGTACTAGTTTGGGGTGGGGAAATAATAATAATATAGAGACTTAGCTGATTTGTAGGTTGGGTTAAGCGGAGCGCAACCCAACAATTTAAACAATTACAATGATAAACTTTGAAAAACTTGTTTAACAACACGAACCTGTTTTTCTATTTTTATGAATCATCCTCACAATTGTCATTTCGGATGCTTCCATCTGGCATGATAGTATTACATAAATATGATAGGTAGATTGATTACCTCGTTACAAGGTTCTACCTTGTAATGTACCTCAGTGAGGCTCTGCCTCGCGGTGTATCTGGAGGCAGAGCCTCACTTCAGGGTTCCCAGCCAGAGACTGGGAACCAGTTACAACCAGTTACACTACCTTATTCCACTACAAATTCACACAGCTCTCGCAAAACACAATCATCACAA
>JBCCLY010000177.1:0-7429 GCA_039026655.1 Cyanobacteria bacterium P01_C01_bin.38
AAAAGGAGAAAAATATGGCTCATAAGAAAGGTACTGGTAGTACTCGGAACGGACGCGATTCAAATGCTCAGCGCCTTGGCGTAAAGCGCTATGGCGGACAAAATGTTCGTGCTGGAAATATTTTGGTGCGTCAGCGCGGTACTAAGTATCATCCTGGTAACAATGTTGGTATCGGTAAAGATGACACTTTGTTTGCTTTAATTGACGGGATTGTAACTTTTGAAAGAAAGGGCAAGAGCCGTAAAAAAGTTAGCGTTTACACTGGTGCTACTGAAGCTGAGCCAGCGGCTGTTGCTTCTTAATTAGTATTTAGTTGGACTGGCAATATAGCCATTCCACAATATTTTGAATAATTGTAAGACGGGTGTATTACTCGTCTTATTTTTTATTGAAGAGTTTGTAGTTGGGACTTTAGTTGTAGGTTGGGTTGAACGGAGTGTAAGCGTAAGCTTTCTCGTAGAGTAACCCAACATCCATGTTGGGTTGCGCTATGTCCTAATGTCCTAACGGACACGCTACGCTAACGGACACGCTCCGCGCTTCGCTTAAACCAACCTACAAATTGAAGAACTAAAAGTTTTGATTTTCATACCCAATCCCCAATCCCCAATCCCCAATCCCCAATCCCCAATCCCCATTTCTTTAAATCAACTGATTTAATAAAAATCCCAACATCAAGCCTGCTATAGAAAATACGGAAGTAAACAAAAAGGCTTGTGTTTCTTTGGCTCCAGCTAATTGAAAATCTAGTCTTACTAAGATAGTCGCGCTAGTAATTAGCAAAATATCAAGAAATATTCGGAATTCAGCAAAAACAAGAAAAAATAAGAAAGCACCTAAAACCGCAAACCCAAAAGATTTAAGCTTGGTATTAAATAAAACGCGAACGTATTTAACAGCTTTTGACCAAGGCGTAGTTATGCCTGCGATAAGGATTAATACGCTAATTACAATTAGCAACCATGCATATCCTGGTAAATTTTCTTGAGATAATATCCACCCAAATACGCTGTATGTAACTAATATAAGTGTAAGGGAACATAATGGAAGTTGTTTGATAATAGATACCATAATTGGTTGCGCCTCACCTGCAATAATAAATTAATTCGATATTCAAGGTAAAAGAGCAGACATAATTAAAATAGTACTTCACCACATAAGTTTTGCTGGGTAACACATTCGTAGTGCGTTAGCGTAGTGTGTCCGAAGGACATGCATCTTGCTCGCTCGGGAACTCTAGCGAGCAAGATGCTCGCACTACGCAAACCCCGCAAAATTAATGTGGTTGACTACTAGTAATTGCACTTAAAAGCATTTAAGTGTTTAATAAGACTCTTAGGGAAAAACTCACCCTGAAAAAATGACTTATTAATAAGGTCGTAATCTTTTTGCGGCAATGCCGTAGACTATAATTCTATCTTTGATATTTTCAGAAAACTAGGAACTAAAAAGACTTGTTCGGATAATTTTGTCAACTTTATGGGTAAAATAAGATTTTGTTAAAATTTATTTCAATCTGTTGTTAAATATTTGTAAACTGATATCAGCTAGGTTGCGGTCTATCATATCTTGTTAAGGGATTATCATGAGACAATCTGTTATTGCGGAGCGCGTCTGCCTTATAAGTCATATTTTGGCTAAGGTTTTTGGACTAATAGGAATTATGTTGGTCATACCTAATGCCAAAATGATTTTGAATTTTGGAGACGTTGGAGAAACAGCCATGCAGTTAAGTATGGCTAATGGTGGTGTAGTAGATATTATTTTCGGAATAATAGCTGTCTCTATTTATGCTTGTAGAGTTTTAGGATGGAAGAGTTGGCTGGGTTTCCTAGTTCCTTCTGTTTTGATATCGGTAGGTAGTGAATTGCTTGGAACTAGTACTGGTTTTCCTTTTGGCGATTATAGCTATCTCAGTGGTTTGGGTTATAAAATTGGCGGATTGGTTCCGTTTACAATTCCTTTGTCCTGGTTTTATGTCGGTTTATCAGCTTACTTGATTGCAAGAAGCGGTTTAAAGGTAGCCGAAAAACCAACTTTGATTCGCCATATTGCGGCTGTAGCGATTGGTGCTTTACTCTTCACAAGTTGGGATTTTGCTCTCGAACCTGCTATGAGTCAAACTGCTTTTCCTTTTTGGTACTGGGAAACTCCTGGAGATTTCTTTGGAACACCTTACCGTAACTATGCTGGTTGGTTTGGTACTAGCGCTTTATTTATGGGTGTAGCGGCTTTGATATGGGGAAATAAGCCGATAAAATTATGGCGCTCTCAATTAGTTTTACCTTTAATTGTCTATTTAAGTAACTTTATTTTTGCTGCTGGATTGAGTTTGGGAGATGGTTTTATCGTCCCGGTTTCTATAGGCTTAATTTTAGGTGTTATTCCAGCTTTAGTTTTATGGATGAAAAGTCCTAACCCACCTACTTCTTATGCTGATGATGGTGCCGAAAATGCAGCTAACAATGTTGCAGTTGCTTCTCTAAAAGTTGCTGTAAAGTAACAATTTAATAAAGTAGTTAATAATGCAGGAGCTTTTAAGCGGTATCTCGCTTTTAATTTTACTTATTCAGGTACCAGCAGTTTTTGTTCTGCTGTCGCGTCTACTAAAAGGGCCATTTCGTCAACCTCCGATTCAACCCCAAAGTCCGACACCGGATCTTTTGGGGAATGTGAGCGTGGTGGTTCCGACTCTCAATGAAGCCGAACGTATTAGCCCTTTATTAACTGGTTTAAGCAAGCAGAGTTATGAAGTACGGGAAGTCATCGTTGTAGATAGCAATTCCCAAGATGGTACTCGCGATTTGGTAAAAGCAACGATTGAGAAAGATCCGCGTTTTCGCTTGATAACAGATGACCCTTTACCAACACATTGGGTAGGTCGTCCTTGGGCTTTACACAATGGCTTTCTAAATATTGATCCCAAAAGTGAATGGTTTCTGGGAATGGATGCAGATACTCAGCCAGCACCCGGTTTAGTTGCTGGTTTAGTAAAGGCTGCAACTAGGGAAAATTACGATTTAGTTTCTCTTTCTCCTCGATTTATTCTTAAATACCCCGGTGAATCTTTGCTGCAACCGGCGCTATTAATGACGCTACTTTATAGGTTTAACCCTGCCGGGGTTAATGCCCAAGCATCAGAGCGCGTCATGGCTAACGGGCAGTGTTTTCTGTGTCGTCGCTCAGTTTTAAAAGCTGTTGATGGTTATACCAGTGCTAAAAGTTCATTTTGCGATGATGTCACCTTAGCAAGACAGATAGCTGCAAATGGATTTAAAGTAGGTTTCCTCGATGGAGCAAAAGTACTGAAAGTAAGGATGTACGAAGGTGCCGCCGAAACTTGGCAAGAATGGGGAAGAAGCCTCGATCTTAAAGACGCATCCTCTCGCGCTCAAACCTGGGGAGACTTATGGTTACTAGCATCAGTACAAGGTTTACCCTTAATAATCGCGATTTTACTATTATTTCTTTCTCCCCCTCCCCTTGTCTTCCCTTCCTCCCATCTCATCTCCCCCCCTCTAATTCTCCTATCAGTAAATTTATTTTTACTATTGATTCGCTTCTTGATGCTATTGGCGATAGCACCCTCCTACGACTTCACCCAAACTAAAGGGGGCTGGTTATTTTGGCTTTCACCAATATCAGACCCCCTAGCAGTTTATCGAATTTTCCTATCAGCCTTCCGCACCCCGCGACAGTGGCGAGGACGGAAATATGGTTGAGGGAGAGGAAAAGATGGGGTAGAGGGGGGAGAGGGGGTAGAGAAAGTAAAAATTACCAATGCCCTATGCCCCATGCCCTATTCCTAACTCCTAACTCCTAACTCCTAATTTTTTTACTCTCCTTCATTATCGTCGAGTTGATCGGCACGTTCGAGTTCCCAAAGAATTTGATTGCCTTCGCGACGTACTCGGGAAACTATCCAGTTTCTCCAGCGCCATTGGTCGCCGCGACTGGTAACAGCACTAGCATGAACGTTCATTAAGTCCGCTAGTTCCGAACTAGTGATTAAGTAACCTTTTTCGGCTATTTCGTCAGCAATGCGAAGAGTTTCAACTAAACTGCGGAGTTGCGATACTCTTGTTTCGCGTGGTAAATCTTCGTTTTGCAAAGTAGCAGAAGCGCTAGATGATTCCATAATTTTCGTATTGTTTGTTTCCGACTCAAGAGTACTATTATGTATCTTTTTGTTAATAACGGGTGGCGTAATGTGTGAGTTAGATGTAGATGATACCTCAACTTCGGCTTTTTGTGCGAAATTAGCATCACTGATATTTATATCCAGTATTCGCTTTAGTGATGGTATTTTCCCTGAAGCAAAACCACGGGCGATTGTGTCACAACGTTCGTTACCTATATTACCAGCGTGACCGCGAACGTGCTGCCATTTAATTTGTTGATTATTAAGATTATCAAGAATTTGTAATAAATCTTGGTTAAGTACGGGTTTTCCGTCTGATTTCTTCCAATCTTTACGCTTCCACCCTTTTACCCACTTTGTGACGCAATTAATTAGATATTCGCTGTCAGTGTAAAGAGTAATCGGTTTATTTTGTCCGGAAGATTGTAGAAATTCTAAAGCGGCGATCGCCGCTTGCATTTCCATTCTGTTGTTAGTGGTTTTTTTTGATGCATCGCCGAGTTCGTGGACTGAGCCATCATCGAAGTAAACAACAACACCCCAACCACCGGGGCCTGGATTGCCGGTACAAGCGCCATCGGTATATATACTTTGAATTGTAGGTTGAGAAGACATAGTTAATAATTTAACCCGCGCAAATACGAGGACATAACTACATATGGTTAATAATGTTGTAGCAAATATCCGTCGCAAAAAGAGGAAAAACCCTCAAGTTGCAACGAGTTATAAACGTTATCACGTTTGGGCACAAAGTTGTATGAAGGAAATAATATTTAATAATTTATTAATTTTTGTTATGAGTTTATTCTTAGTTTATTTTTGGCTTGCTTGCACGAAAAACTGCGAAATAATTAAATCGTCGTAACTAAATGCTTCTTATTCAAAATGTTGACGAATATGGTTAAATGTCATGATTTTTTAATTTTCTTATATTAATAACGGGCAAGATGCCCGTAACGTAAGAAAATTTGCAAATCTTTTTGAATAAACTATTGAGACTTATTTCCAACAAGATTGAATAAACTGCTGCCAAACTTGATTAGGAATCCAAATTTGATGTAAATCATTTTTCGCTGTTTCATCATCTATACCTTCTTGAAACCGGCGATAAAGATATATAAAAGCAGAAACGCGCTTGTTTGCTGCACAATGAACAAAGATTTTTTTATCGACGTTTGTTTTCATTACCTGAATAAATTCTTGAAACTTATCCTCAGTCGGGTTTTCCCAAATGACGGGTATATGAATATATTGCATTTCTTCCGATTCAACAATTTCTTTTTCATTTGCTAAAGCATTAGAAGAATCTTTTAAGGCTAAATTGACAACAACTTGATATCCTGCTTGTTTTATATGAGAAAACTGTTCTACAGATGGTTGTCCGGCAGTAGCAATTTTATCTGAAATTTTTAAGTAGTTGTAAATATTTTCTAGACAATTATGAGACATTTTTATTTACTATCTATTGATGGGTAACTATTTTACAATAAAATCTAAGTTTGCAGCACGATTAACAATTTAAGGGAGAGTAATTAGACTTATAATGACAAACTTAATGGCAAATTGGCAGATGGGGAGAGGATGCATAATTGTTTCTTTTTGACAAAATAATTATTATTAATCGAAATAATTAAATGAATTTAATTAAAATATCAACTTATAATCCCTAGCATCAAGATCAAGTTATCGATTTAATTTTGAAAATTCAGCAGCAGGAGTTTGGTGTTTCAATAACTTTAGAAGACCAACCAGATTTATTAAATATTCCTAATTTTTATCAGCAGGGTAACGGCAATTTTTGGGTTGCCTTAGATGAAGATAAAGTTATTGGTACGATTGCTGCGATTGATTTTGATAGTAATAATTTAGCATTGAGAAAAATGTTTGTAAATAGTAACTATCGCGGTTGTGGTGTGGGTAAAAATTACTGAATTCTCTTGTAAGTTGGGCTGAGGAAAGGAAGGTTAACAAGATTTATTTGGGAACTATTGATCAATTTACAGTTGCTCATAAATTCTATGAGAAGAACGGTTTTTTACGAGTTACTAAATCTGAATTACTAGAAAATTTCCCAGTTATGTTATCGGACAATATATTTTATTGTTTAACTATTAATCCTTTCTTGACAGAAGATTGCCGATTGAAATAACCGCAGAGAGCGCGGAGAGCGCTGAGGAAAGAGTTAAAAAGAGATAGACGGAGGAGTAATTAGAAAACAGAATAGTAATGTTCTACCACGGGAAAGGGTTCGTAAAAATGATGTAAAAGCTGTTTCCATTGTTGATATTCTGATGATTTTCTAAACCCAACGGTATGATCTTCTAAAGTTTGCCAACGAGCAAGCAGAATATAGCGGTTTGGGGTTTCTACACATTTTTGTAATTCGTGAGATATGTATCCCGGCATTGAAGAGATAATTTGAGAAGCTTGTTTAAATGCTGCTTCAAATTCATCAGAAATTCCGTCTTTTATATCTAAAATTGCGACTTCGAGAATCATTTGTTTATTGTTTCCTTTTGTTAATCTGCTAGGGAATCCAATTCCCTTTTTAATAGCAAAACAGTTGTCATTGCGAGCGAAGCGAAGCAATCGCAGCGGTTGAGATTGCTTCGCTTCACTCGCAATGACGTAAGTCCTAATTCAGTTTATAACTTTCAGGTAATTAAAAAATGACAGAATTAACTTTGGTAATTGGCAATAAAAATTATTCATCTTGGTCGTTACGTCCTTAGTTGGCGATGAAGCATAATGGTTTACAATTCTGCATAGATTCGTCTTCCAGAGGAAATTTTCTCGAAGTACGAGTTTTGAGTAAGATTTAGAAACCCGGTTTTTTGAAAAAACCGGGTTTCTCATCATCTAAAATTATCATGAAAGATATACTATTGCTATGTCTTATATCAAATCCGTTTGTATCAGAATGATTCGAGATTCCTCTTCTTCATTCTTCCTTTGTGTACTCCGTGTTCTCTGCGGTTTTTTTTCATTCTGATGCAACCAAACCCAATATTATTCATCTTCTTAATTTTTGACTCTGTTTTACTACGCTTAAAACATGACATACCCCGAATTCTATCAAGCATGGCATAAACATAAGAATTCAGCTATATTAATGCAGCGAAACTCTTATAAAACTGAAATAAATGCTTTTAAAATATTACGCAGTCATCTTAAGATGACTTTTGCTATTAGCTTGCAGTTTGCAACCGCAAACTGGTTGAAAACATCTCGATAAATTTTTATAATTATTCTGATTTTAAAGATTATTTAATTATAAGATGGTGCGTT
>JBCCLY010000178.1:0-7397 GCA_039026655.1 Cyanobacteria bacterium P01_C01_bin.38
GAATTCGTCTCAAACCAGAAGACAGTCAAAGAGTTGCGAATCTAACTAATCTTCAAGTACAAACATTGATTAAGACAGTGAACAGTGAGCAGTGAACAGTGAGCAGTGAGCAGTTATCAATTACCAACTACCAACTACCAACTACCAATTACCAATTACCAATGCCCAATGCCCAATGCCCAATGCCCAATGCCCAATGCCCAATTATCAATTACTAATTATTATTCACCATTTTTGGCGCTAAAGCGCAACTACGAACCAAATTAATTTATCATGAACATCCCTGTTGCTTGGCTACAATTAACTCAACAAAAAGTACGCTTTCTCGCTACTTTGGCGGGTGTTTCTTTTGTTGTCATTCTGATTTTTATGCAGTTTGGCTTTCAGGATGCGCTCTATTCTAGTGCTACACAATTACATCAAAATTTTAAAGGCGATCTGTTTGTAATTAGTTCTCAATATAATGCTTTAACTTCTCAACAAAGCTTTCCTCGCAGCCGTTTATATCAAACTTTAGCGTTTAATGGTGTAGAGTCAGTTACCCCTGTTTACGTTCAATTTGCTAAATTAAAAAATCCTTATACCGGGATAAAAAATCCTATATATGTAGTTGGTTTCGATCCGGCTCAATCTGCTTTTAATTTACCCCAAGTAAATCAATTATTACCATTAATTAAACTTCCCAATACGGTTCTTTTTGATGGCGCTTCTCGACCGGAGTATGGCCCAATTGCTGAAGACTTTTCTCAGGGTAAAGATATAAAAGTAGAAGTATTTAGCTACAATGCTAACGTTGGTTATAAAGTTAAAATTGGTGGCTTATTTCCCCTTGGCCCTTCTTTTGGTGTAGATGGTCATTTAATTCTCAGCTATTCTACTTTTTTACGAACTTTTCTCGATCGTCAAGCCAGCTACATAGATATAGGTTTAATAAACCTTAAAGAAAACGTTGATAAAGAATTAGTTATGGCAAATTTGAAAGCCAATTTGCCTAACGATATCCGAGTCTTAAGCCGTGAGGAATTTATCAAATTTGAAAAAGATTACTGGTCTTTACGTACTCCAATTGGTTTTGTATTTAGCATGATGACAGTTATGGGTTTAGTAGTAGGAACTGTATTTGTCTACCAAATTCTTTATAGCAACATTTCCACCAATTTAGTCGCATTTGCAACTTTGAAAGCAATGGGATTTAAACACAAATTTTTATTAAAAGTCGTATTTCAGCAAGCGGTATTCTTAGCCATACTTAGCTATATTCCTGGATTAATTATTACCTTTGGGCTGTATGATGTAGCAAAAGGTGCCACAAAACTACCAATAATTATGACTTGGGATAAAGGAATATTAGTTGTCTCTTTAGTAACCTCAATGTGTTTAGCTTCAGGTTTTTTAGCAGTACAGAAACTACAGTCTGTAGATCCTGCGGATATCTTCTAAGGAGGCAAGGAGAGAGGGGGAAGAGGGGGAAGAGGGGGAAGAGGGGGGAGAATAAATAATAATAACCAATTAACAATTACCAATTAACAATTACCAATGCCCAATGCCCTATTCCCAATCCCCTAATTTATTATGAACCAATCTATTATAAAAGTAAAAAACTTAAATCATTACTACGGCAGCAAAGCGTTAAAAAAACAAATTCTGTTTGATATTAATTTAGAAATTAAGCCTAAAGAAATAACTTTACTTACAGGGCCATCAGGTTCTGGTAAAACTACTTTATTAACTTTAATCGGTGGTTTGCGTTCGGTTCAAGAAGGAAGTCTTCAGTTTCTGGAAAACGAACTTAATAAAGCCAGTTCCGATCAATTAGTTCATGTTCGTCGTCAGATTGGCTATATTTTTCAGGCTCATAATTTATTAGAATTCTTGACAGCACGGCAAAACGTTCAAATGTCATTAGAACTTCAATCAATTCCTGAAAAAGAATCAATTTCTAGAGCGGAAGCAATTTTAAAATCAGTGATGTTAGGTAATCGCGTCAATCACTACCCCAGTCAACTTTCCGGCGGACAAAAACAAAGAGTGGCGATCGCCCGTGCTTTAGTTGGTAAACCAAAATTAATTCTTGCTGATGAGCCTACCGCTGCTTTAGACGGTAAAACTGGAAGAGACATCATCGAACTTATGCAGCGACTATCTAAAGAACAAGGTTCGGCAATTTTGATGGTAACTCACGACAATCGTATTTTAGATGTCGCAGACAGAACTATACATATGGAAGATGGTTTCCTCAAAGATATTACTGTCTCAAGCATGATAACTGAAGAATCAAAGTCCATAATTCAAAAGTCAAAAGTTATACAAGTTGCTGGTCAAAAAGTAAAAATTAAAAAGAGATAGTATTTTGAGATAATGGCACTATAGCACTCCTAAATCATTTGTGAGATTTTAGAAACCCGGTTTTTTGGAAAAACCGGGTTTCTGGCACCTAGCTTTCTCACGACTCATCGTGCGTATTGCTATATCTGATATCTATTGAAGAATTAGAACAATCTAATCAAAACTTCAGATATGATTTTCTTCCTAATATTCAAGATAATGAAGCGAAGAGAAAACGCAAAAGATATACTTTTATTACTCCGTTAAATTCTTCTGTATCTGCGAACCTTAGAATTCTTAAGTGATGAATTGTTTGTAAGTAAGTCGGCATAAATAAACCAAGCTATGTAATAGATTGTAAATTACCCTTAAACCCTTATTCCTACTGCCTACTCCCTATTCCCTACTCCCTTGCCCTAATTACGATTTTCAACACCTACCTACTTAGTAGTGGAAAATATTAACTACTTTGCTAAAAAACAGATTGAAGAATAAAAAAATAGTAGTATAAATTCTCAATTTTTGTACTTCTCAACCTGTTTATCAGCAATGGAATACTTTAGCTAATATTACTTGTAAAAACAGTAAAGCTTTGATGATGGTAATTGGATATTGTGCTTCATAACATTCTAATTAATTATTTAATTTACCTAAATCATTAGCAAACGCAGCGTTACTTAATATTCAATAACTGGAATTGGCTGACAAACGATTAAGTTAAAAAACAATATAATTAATCACTATAAATACAGCGTTTTCTTAGCATAAATGATATATGATTTATTAATAAATATACAAACAGAGCTTTAGCCGTCAAATGAATGAGTTTTCATATGTCGATGGGACTTTTCCAGGGTTTAGAAGTCAAATACAGCGGATTTCATCTTAATGAGGTACAGAACATATCGTGACAAGGGAGTAGGGAGTAGGGAGTAGGGAGTAAAAGAATGTACCTCATTTAACTGCAAAGTGCTGTATTATTCTGGAATGATTTATGTCGAGACTACACAAACATTTTCTACAATAATGACGCAAGTTCTTTAATTAACACAAAATTTGGCGATTGTATTGGTAAAGTTAGAGAATTGGCATTTTCGGCAGAAGACGAAATAAATTTTAGGGGTGTAATTGATACCGAAGAAAGAGTACAGTCAGCAGCAATTATCAGCGAAGGCTATGTAGATATAGATTTTGGATCAAAACATACAATAATTATAGATTCTCTTACCAATGCACCTTGGAATGTAATTGGATATATGACTCAAGAAGAAATGTTTAAACGTAAAGGTGCAGCAACTTCTCTAATTGAAGGTATTATAAAAGAGAGTTTATCAAAAGGTTTTGGAGGAGTAGTTAAAGCATTAGCATTACCAAGAGCCAAAGAATTTTATTTAGACCTTGGTTTTATAGAAAATGATGTTTATGCAAGAGAAGTTGTAATACCTTCATACTTAGCACGAATCATCTTAGATGATATCGAATCAAAGCGTCAACTACAAATATTTGATTAATAAATTTTAAACTATGTCAGAACAAAAACAAGCAACTCAAGAACAATTAGAACGTTGGAGAAGATTAGATGAATTAGATAGCAGCGCTATGGTAGGGAGAATCGTAACACAAGAGGAGTTAGCAGAAATTATAAGGAGTAATCAGGATGGTACTGCAATACTTGAATACCTTGTTAAAATAAGAGATAAACAAAAACGATTAAATAGAGAATTAAAATCCCTTGCTTCTCATGAGGAATGGTTGGTTAATCATATAAAAGAAACTTTGGGAGAAGAAAGACTTAAAGAGGTAGAAAATTAATAATTATGGCTCATCTGTGCTTAATAGCGTAGAATTTTTCCATAGTTAAAACATTTTTGCTTGAAACCAATTAATATTCAATTTAAAATATTTCAGTAATAGTAATGATGGCTAGAGGTGATGTTTTTCTTCTTTTTCCTACTAACAACCGCTCGTATACCAAAATGATCTGAAGGAAAAATGTTTCCTTGAGTATTATCTACAGGCTCTCGCGCAAATAAATTTACATCTTTAGGAACCCAAGTACCATTTTCGATAGATAATAAAATTCGGTCAAATCGTGCTGCTTCTCCTTCTAAGCTCATTAATTTTGCTAACGGATTAATTTGTGGATTAAAAGTGTAGCCAGCTTCATCAGAACGTAATTCTTGCCAAATATCAATAAAATTACTAATATTTGGTACTTCTTGCAGATTGTTTCGAGTGTTAAAATCACCAACAATTAAATAATTTCCCGACTGTTTATAAAGATGATTAATTAAAGTCGTCAGTTGATGCTTTCTTTTTTCAGCAGAATTTTGAGAGCGACTGCTTGTCAAATGCACCACAGCAACCTGTAATAATTCACCATTAATAAACCAGCTTCCTACCATTGCCTTTTTATGTGTTGAAAACTCATGCTCAACTGCTGTAAAAGGCAAACGAGATAATAATAAATTACCGAATGGTTGAATTGTCTTAGCCGCAATTGAATCCGAAATATAATAATCACGTACCCAATTCTCATATAAAAGCAATTCTAATAAATCAGGAGTTGCCTCTTGAATTGCAATAATATCAGCATCGCATTGACGTAAATGTTCAACTATTGCCGGAAGGCGTTTTTCAGTTTGAATTTTCTCCTTTTCATAAAGATCGTGCAGTACATTGAAACTAGCAATTGTTAAAGAATTTGATTTAACTGACTTTGATAAATCCTCAGTGGGCTGCCAACCTTGAGTATCGTATTTATAAACAGGTATCCTCTCGAAAATGACGTTTTTATCCATACTAAAATTTTCATCTTCTGGATTATTTTTCCAAGCAAAAGCCGGTAAATGTCCGCTTGAAATAAAATCTAAATGTTTTTCTCTATCCCAAACTACTATATCCTTACAGCGAATATAGCGGATGCGATGCCAAGGAATATCCCCATCAGCAGCCCAAAGAGCCAAAGATTTTTCACGAAATCCGCTTGTAGAAACCCTATCTTCAAAAACAGCAATAAAAACATCGCTATTAATACGAGAATCCCAAATAATTCGATTGTAAATTTCCCAGCTAGTAGCCATTTTTGGCTTTTCTTGTTTAGACATGGCAAAATTGTTAGTTGATAGTTGATAGTTGATAGTTGTTGGGGATAGTTAGGAGTTATGAGTTAGGAGTTATGAGTTAAGAATTAGGTATGTAGTGGGAGCATCTTGCTCCCTAGTGATAATAAGTTGGTGACTTTAAACTTCCCCTCATCTCCCCCTCTTCCCCCTCTACCCCCTCTACCCCCTCTCCCTCACCCCCTTTCAACTCACAATCCAATCCACCTGATGTGCTTCAATAACCGTGGGAATTTCCAAACGGTTTTTCATGCGGTAAAGTACTTTTTCTGGTACTTTCTCCGTTCTAGTTTTATTTCTTCGTAATAGCTCTAACCAAGATGTTTCTAAATAAACAATGCGAATCTCTGCTTGATAAGCAGCGAATAAACTAATCAGCATTCCCCGCAGTTGCTTGTTTAAATTAGTTGCATTCCAAACGAAAGATTGTTCGGCTCGCATATATTCTTTAGCAATTGATTTCGCTGCATTAGCAACTTCACCTTGATTTTCACCAGGTTTAATACCCATCTCTTGACGCAATTCATCGAGAGAAATAATTTTATAATCGGGAAGATTTTCTTTTATCCAAGTGTCTTTTCCCGAACCCGGTAATCCTGACATCATTACTACTTGAAAACGAGTATCGTCATAAGCGTGATAATCTGGATTGCCGTTTTGTTTTTGAAAATAAATAAATCGGCTGTGGGCTGATAGAAACGAGCGTGGTTGAGTAAAACAATCGTTTTCTTGGCAAAATTCCTTAAAAAAATCAATGCGTTCAAACAATTGCTTTTGATCGTTACAATAACGTCCTTTAACATCCGCTTCCGCGAGCATTGCTAACATATCACAACGGATAATTTGGCTAGCTTTGATAACAGCTTGCTCCGGATTTGATTTATCCCAAAACCACAGAGGTAAACTTCCGTATTTCACCAAAGCCACAATTTCTTCTCGTTGCTTAAAAGGTACATTCAAATCCCAGAGAATTTCTTGCGTCATTTTTGCACCTTGTAACACGTGCCCTTTAGAACTAATCACACCAGAATCTTCTATTTTGGTAGCGTTTGGTTTAGCAACATCATGCAGTAAAGCCGCAACAAACAGCACCGAACGCTGTGTTTCAGATAGAGCTTGCCATTCAGGTAATCCTACCAACGCCTCACACACTAATTTTGTATGAGTCAGAACATCACCTTCAGCGTGATAGCGTGCATCTTGCGGGCAATCGGCAAGCACTCGCAACCACTCAAATTTATCTTCTAATTTGTGCCAATCTATGGCAAAATCACCCTGATTTGGGCAATAAGGAAAAGTCCAATTCATAAAACAGTGAACAGTGAACAGTGAACAGTTATCAGTTAGGAGTTAGGAGTTAGGAGTTAGGAGTTAAGAGTTAGGAATTGTCATTTTCTTCCCCCTCTTCCCCCTCTTCCCCCTCTTCCCCCTCTACCCCCTCTACTACTCCGTGAACAAATCAACGTCATCACGCAGTTGATTGGGAATTATTGGACGGTTGAGCCAGTGCCCGTCGGATTGCTCGATGGTGGTTAAAAAGCTCGATCGCACGTATTTGTAACGTTCTACAACTGTATCTGTTGATTCGACTTTGATATACAATCCTTCCATCACGGAACTTCGATCTGTTTGTTGCAGGGAAAGTTCGACATTTAGTCCTTTTTGCAAACAGATTTTTTCAAAGTTTTGTAAATGCTCGGAGGTTTGATAATGCGATTTTCCTAAGAAACTAATTAATTGCTCGTAGGTTTGAAGTTTTCCTGCAAACAGCACGGGTACGGAAACTAGCGGCAAACCTGCTAATAACTGTTTTCTTTTTGCCGTACTCAGAAATACTTGCTTTTCTAAGTCGAGTACATCGAATTCAAAGAAATAATGAGGTAAAGCATCGTAAAATACCGTATGTTTTGCATACAGCCATTCTCCGTAAAGAATGTAACGACTACCTAA
>JBCCLY010000179.1:0-7397 GCA_039026655.1 Cyanobacteria bacterium P01_C01_bin.38
AAAAAAAATCAGTAAAAAGCCGGTGCGGAGGGGCATCCCGTATCGTTAATAAAGCTCGGTTAATGTTCGATGGGATACCAGGAGTCGCCGAGAAGCCCACATTGTAATCTTTGATTCAGTGTGGGAGTATGTCACTAAATGTTACGTATTTATGAAGCGCGAATAGTGTCAACGACCCCCGGCTCTAAGCCGGGAGCTTCCAGACCTGTTCTGGGTGGCTCTAGTTGACCAGACTCGGTATCTTTCGAGGTACTAGTTTAGAGTAAGAGTAAAAGTACATACCAGGGGATGCGTAGCCAGTCCCCTGCTCTATAACTGGGTAGTTAAACAGGTGTATGGGTTAAGCCAGTGCTGCTCGGATAGTTACCGGCTCTAAACATTGTCGAGGCTAACTTTACCATTAGTGCGGGTTAACACCCATTTGAAAGCGTCATGGTACTTAAAAGTACCTTGTCGCTTTCATCTCCCACATTCTATGTGGGAGTTTCCAACTTCTCACATTTTCTATGATATGCGGTTTAATGCCTGCTGCTACGTTCTAATCTCAACTCGTAATTACTTTAGTTTGTAGTAAGCGCTGTCTTCACATTCGGATTCCGGATGCGAAGACAGCACTTGCTACAAACCTTTTTATTAGCCTAACGTGCGCTCTCAAATAAAAATAGCCGCAATCAGCAAACACTATTCCCCGTTCCCTATTCCCTGTTCCCTAACCTCACCAAAATGCTTTTTCAGCAAGCCCTAAATAAAAAAATCATTAAACTTCCACTGGATAACGTTCCATCATTTGATATTTTTTTCTCCAAGCTTGAGGAGGGATATCGTGATGTTGGCGAAATTGTCGGGAAAAATGACAAGCATTTTGATAGCCAACGCTAGTGGCGATTTCTTCTATGTTCTGACTGGTATTCTTAAGTAAATAACGCGCAGCAGCCATACGACGTTTGACAATCCAACTGTTTACCGTTTCTCCAGTTATTTTTGCGACTCTATTAGTTAAGTAAGCTGCTGAATAACCTACTGCTTGAGCTACATCGCTTAAGGTAATTCCCTTTTGATAGTTAGCTTCGATAAAATCAAACACTTCTTTCAACTGAGGCACAATAGGAAAAATAGATTTCTCTTCAGTTGATGCAACTGCTTCATTTAGCCGCGATGGTGATGCACAATTATAGTTGGCATAACAGTACCGAAGGAAAGCCTGCTTTTTCTCTAATCTAGTGGCGATCGCCTTTAATATTTGTTCGACTGTGGCGGGTTTGGTTATATAGTCATCTGCACCAGATTCCATGCCTTTACGAAAGTCGTCTTGGGAACCCCTGCCGGTAAGAAAAATAAATGGAATTACCGCTGTCAGCGGATTTTGACGCAATTTTCTTAGCACGGTAAACCCGTCAATATCGGGCATTAAGATATCGCAAATAACTAAATCGGGTAAATTAGAAACAGCTTGTTGAATACCCGCATTACCACTAGAGGCACTTATCATCTTAAAGCCTTCGCTTTCAAGCCCGTCTAAGTACATATTACGGGTACGAGCATCATCTTCAATTACCAAGATTTTTTTTGGAACAACGTTAATCATGATTTATTACTATAAAGATTGGGTTTCGGAATTTGAAGCCGAGCTAACAAGGGTGTAAAATTTTTCTTTGCTATATGGTTAATTGGCTATTAAAAAATATTTAATTCTGATATGTATGATTAAAATTTAATTATTGACAGATGGTACTTTCAAGGTAAAAATAGAACCTACACCAACTTCACTTGACAGCGAAATTTCACATCCATGTAAATCTGCAAGAGTTTTCACAATAGATAAACCTAGTCCGGTACCGGGTATACTATCAATGTTGCTGCCTCGATAAAATGGCTCAAATATCTGTTGTTGATCTACTACTGGAATCCCAATACCTTTATCTTCGATTTTGAAAGTCACATCATCTTCTCCACATATAAGTTCTAATACCACAGCATTGCTACCTACAGAATATTTAACGGCATTAGAAAGTAAATTTGTTAAAATATGATGCAATAATTTAGGATCTACACTCCAAGTCGAACATTCACCTTCAGTTACAAAGTTAATTGTTTTTTGCTTGCCTCCTGCCAAATAAATCTGTGCGATGATATCTCGACAAAATTGCTTTAAATCAAGTTCTCTTGGTTCGCACTTTAACGTATCTGCTTCAGCTTTACCAAATAACAATATTTCATCGAGTAATTCGCTTATTTGCTCTACGGCATCTTGGATTAAGTCGAGATAAGAGCGATTTTTCTCTTCACTCCATTGATGAATATTACGTCTAAGCAAGTCAGATGAGAAAGAAACAACATTGAGTGGAGTACGAAATTGATGGCAAAGCATGGAAACAAAGCGTTTTCTGAGTTCGCTTAACCTTCTTGCTTGCTCTAATGCTTGACGCAACTCCGATTCGGCTTGCTTATAATCGGTAATATCGATCGCGGTAATCATTTCCACTTCTTTTCCTGCAAAGTCAAGCACTCCATCGAGTCGCTCTAAGGTACAGGCTAACCAGCGAGAAAAACCTTGTTTTGTGCGAATCTGCATTTCTTGGTACTGGCAAGTAGTAGCTCCATCTTGCTTGCGTATCTGTCTGTGCTGTTTGGTTTGAACTAATTGTTCAAATTTGAAATTATTATGAGTCAGTTCTTTTATAGAATAGCCAGTTAGCATCTCGGCTGCTCGATTCGCATAACAAACATAACTATCGTGAACTAAAATAATGCCAGCTTCCGTATTTTGAGCTAAAGTACGAAATCTCGCTTCATTTCGCTTTAATGCTTCCTCCGTTCGCCTTGATTCTGTAATATCCCAGATACTCCACACTCTACCAATAATATTGCCATTGAGTCTATAAGGTTCCGAATAGTGTGCAAATATTCTTCCATCTTTTAACTTTAACAAATTATAGGTTTCCGAATCAGACTTTGGAGGTAATTCCCAAATATGCGAACGAAATACCTCTACATCTTGAATTTGACTCTCAAAAAATTCTTTAGCTTGACTACAGTTCCTTGATATCCTTACTTCTGGTGGAAGATTCCATAAATCTATGAACTTCTGATTGTAATAGAGTATCTCTCCATCAAAGTTTATCGCAAGTATGCCATTAGCAGTAGATTCTAAGGTTGAACTCAACAAAGATAGACAATTCTTTAAATCGTCATCAGTCTTCTGATATTCAACAATTCTTTGTTCTAAACCATCTCTAACGTTGGGAGAATCTAATAATTGTGGAGGATTTTCGCGTTTGAGCAACTCGCGATTATCTTTGCAAGCATACACGCAACATACCTGCTTATTTTCTAATTCTTCTAAGATAAGAGAAACTTTAACGGGAAACACATCACCTGCTTTATCTCGATAGCAAGTTTCAATACTTATCGAACCCTCACGCTTGAGTAATTCCCATTGCTGCAACCATTTTTCCCATCCCCAATTAACATCTATTTCTTGTAACCTCATCTGAAGTATTTCTTCTCGGGAATACCCACATAGCGAACACGTTGCATCATTTACGTAGATAAATTGACCATTCTCTTCTACGCAAAAGACAGCATCTTTAAAATGATTTATTAATATCTGAGCTACTTTCAACTCTTCTTGCAGTTCCAGTCTAATTTTAGAGTTGGGTTCAATAATCATAATAAAGTATATGCTCCACTACGCTTATAAAGATCCTTTAAAGGTTTAAACAGAATTGCAACCTGAGTCGTTACAGGTTTTAAGTTACCGCTGCTAATCGTTTTTAATACCAACAAGCATTTCTACTTATTGCAAAAAGCACTGATTTTACTTTGCGATAAACCCGCCCTATACCTTTTCTTAAAATAACTTATCAAAAAATGGCAATAATTCATATAACTTAACAAAATATTTCATATTTACTTTATAAAAATCCTTCTATGATGGTCTAAGTATTATTCGTTACCTCGTATCTAATTCACCTCAGATTTTTTATTATGGGAGTAAGTCATCAAGGCATAATGTCAGTCAGCGCGTTAATCGTTTTGAACTATCTAAAAGTAATTACTATGTAACTAGATTAAAAATTTAATAGCTATACCGAAGCAAAAATATCTTAGATAGAGATTTAATTAGATCTGAACGGTTAATGTTTTACTTTACTGCTTTATTTAGCTTAAGGGATAGACATTATTGTAAGTTTTTTAGCTTGATAGCGACTTAAATATAAACATTTTTACAGAATTTATTTGTTTGTATAAAATAATTCTCTATAAATTATTATACAGTCGATATTACTTAGCAAATGACAGTAGTTGAGAACAATTTATGGCTTAATAAGACCAAATTACGACTAACTTTAATTTATTTTGCTTAATTAATTTTCTCATTATTCTCTCAAAATTTAACTATAAATTTTACTGGTGCTACATCTGCCACAGGACATACTTGGATATAGGGGAATATTGCTTACGCTATATCTGCATCTATCTTAAGGGGTATATTAAATTTAATTACAAATTATTTTGATTGCAGATGGAGTTTGATTATTTCAGGGATAAGTAGGTTGGCGTTGAAAATTGTAACTATGACGAGGGAGTAGGGAGTAGGGAGTAGGGAGTAGGTAGTAGGGAGTAGGGAGTAGGGAGTAGGCAGTAGAAATAAGGGTTTTAAGCCAAAAAACATTCTGTGACATAGTTCTGTTTGTTTGTGTTGACTTACTTAATCTCAGATATTGTTTGTATTGCACTAAGACTTATAAATCCGAGTATATAAACGTAACAAGTATAGGTATAAAATATTTGTACAGTTAATGTAGTATGCGCTCAAAGCTTGGAAAATCAATGAAAATCGATAGAAATATACCGTCTGCCATAAAGTTAGTCGGTGATAATGTTGACTATGGTGGTATATTTATATTCTTAAAATACTGATAGTAATAATTTAAAATATAAAGAAAAGCAAAAGAATTGACAATGCGATCAAAAGATTTTTCATTGCAGCAACATAGGACATTTATGTAGGCTTGTTCCTATAAACACAGAGTCTTGGTTGTTTTGCTTCTCTAGTTAAATTTTACTGACGGCAAAAGTGGTAATTAACCATTCCCGGTGTTTGTAAGGCTGGGTGTGAAGTTATAAGGAAACAGTAAGGAAGCATAGCCATAGATTTCGAGTGCCATTGAAAGCGCATCCGGAAAACTGTGAATAGTAAATAGTTAGGTACACCCAACCCTAGTTCAGGGAGCGTATATTAAATAATGGTTCAAAATTTTACTGAAAGCATCTCTTCTGCGAGTGTAGAGCAGAAAGAAACTATACAGGATTATGCACAAGCGATAGTAAGCGAGCATGCTGAAGAAAGCAACGATATGACAGTTGCCGATGCAGTAGCTCAAATGTGTGAAAACTTAGGAATAAAATCAGCCTACGGAGTTTCCGGAGGCGCTATGGCATCACTCTGGGGTGCTTTATCCAATAGTGATATTGATGTATTAAATTTCCGTCATGAGGCTGGAGCGGCGTTTGCTGCTACGGAAGGTTACTTTGCTAGCGGTAATCCCACTGTGGTGTTTACCACAGCAGGACCTGGTATAACAAATGCTTTAACCGGATTATTTGCTGCGCGTGGCGAAGGTGCAAAAGTGATTTTGCTGTCAGCTTGCACCTCAGCAGCGCAACGGGGACGGTGGGCAATTCAGGAAACCAGTACCGACACTTTACCCAGTAGCGGTATTTTCACCACGGGTACGGTGTTCAATTATGCTAGCACAGTGGAATCTGCCGCTCAATTGCCGCAAATATTTCGTAAACTTGCTCTAGGACTTTCTCAGCCTGGAGGGTATGTTGCTCACATAACCATACCTACAGCAGTGCAAAACATGAGTATGGACGATACTCTATTGCCAGAGCAAGGTGTTAGCTGTTCTTTAGTAACGTCGAGTTCGGAAGTAGTTGCGAATGCAGCAAAGTTACTTTCCGAAGGTACGTTCGCTATTTGGTTAGGATTTGGTGCCCGTGGTGCGGCAGATGAAATTCGTCAGCTTGCCGAAAAGACTGGAGCAGCAGTAATGTGTTCTCCTCGTGGTAAGGGAATCTTCCCAGAAAATCACCCTCAGTTTATTGGGGTAACTGGTTTAGGCGGACACGGTTCGGCGATGACATATATGCAAGAACAGGCTCCCATCCGCACTTTAGTATTAGGAAGCCGTTTGAGCGAACCAACTTCATTTTGGAATCAGGATATGGTTCCATCAAAAGGTTTTATCCATGTAGATATAGATCCCAACGTTCCGGGAGTTGCTTATCCTCATGCACAAACTTTAGGGATTCAGTCTGATATCAAAGCCTTTGTTTCGCAATTGCTAAGTATTTTAGAAGCTGACGAAAACTCACTGTTGCAGATCAAAACATCTCAACCTTCATCATTACCCAAGCCGGAACGTATAACGGTAGAATCCGCACAAGAATCACCCATCAGACCAGAAGTTTTAATGGAAGCGATTCAGAAGGTAATTGTTGATGGCAGCGATGCGGTAGTTATGGCTGAATGCGGTAACTCGTTCACCTGGTCAACAAATCTTTTGCAATTTAATAGCGCCAATCGCTATCGAGTCAGCACTGGAGTAGGCGCGATGGGACACGCTGTAACAGGTGTTGTCGGTGCGGCAAGCGCTAGAAATGGTTTAGCCGTAGCCATTGTGGGAGACGGAGCTATGCTGATGAACAACGAAATCAGCACGGCAGTTAAATACCAAATACCTGCAATTTGGATTGTTCTCAACGATGCTCGTTACAATATGTGCCATCAAGGCATGAAAATGTTAGGTATGACCGGCGCAGACGCAATCCTCCCAGAGACAGATTTTCAAATGGTCGCTCGGGGAATGGGAGCCGAAGGCATTCGCGTTACCAAAGAATCCGAAATTACAGCAGCATTAGAAAAGGCGATCGCCGCAAATGGCCCAGTAATAATCGATGTTCTCATCGATCCAGATAGACCTGCTCCTTCCAAAGGACGCAATAAAGGTCTGGCTTCTCAAGGAGTTAAATCAACTTCTGAAAAGAAACCGAAAGCAGCGTCATTTCCGAATATTTAAGCAAGTTAGGAGTTAGGAGTTAGGAGTTAGGAGTTAGGAGTTAGGAGTTAGGAGTTAGGAGTTAGGAGTTTTGATGTAGTGGAGCATATTGCTTCTTGGTGTCTAGGGAGCAAGATGCTCCCACTACTAATCACTAACCACCAACAACTAACCACTAACAACTAACCACTAACAACTAACAACTAATCACTAACCACTAACCAATAACAACTTACATTTAATTTAGTAGGAGCAGGTAGTTTGAATCTTTTTGATAATGTGACGGAAATGGGTCACGAGCAGGTATTGTTTTGTAATGGTAAAGACCCA
>JBCCLY010000180.1:0-7366 GCA_039026655.1 Cyanobacteria bacterium P01_C01_bin.38
CCTACACGTTATCTTTGACTCACATTTTCCTGCTTTATATATAAGGACGCAGATTGATAGGAGAAACTTTGTCAGCCTCGCAAAAATCTAGTTTATCACCAGTTAATCTAAAATAAACTCATTACCACTTTACCTTAAAATCACTGCAAACGTCTACTTAAGTAGGGAGTAGGGAGTAGGAAGTAGGGAGTAGGGAGTAGGAAGTAGGAAGTAGGAATAAGGCTTTGATGCCAAAAAACATTCTGTAACATAGTGCTGTTTATTTCTGCCTACCTACTTATTGGTAATTTTGATAAGCTACAGACGATAGAAGGCAAGTAATAACTTGCAGCAATTTCACATACATAGACTCTTTTTACAAAAATAATTTTCTATGATGCTTCTTTCAACTTATCTTTATTAATGCTTTTCTGTTGTAAGTTGCCAATTATCTTTAAAGCAAACAATTTAATTTTCTCGTATAAAGGTTTTGGTACAGCACAAAGTAAAAGAGCAGCGACAATAGTTTCAAAAGTGCGCTGAAAATCTTCTATAATGATGGGCAAGTAATTCATCAGCGAACGGCAGATCAATTTTAAAGCTACAGTACCTTTATTAACAGTAATTGCTCTTCTTGCTACATACCTCTGATGATAAGCTCTGGCAGGTTTTAACCAACGTGCCATTTGCTCTGGCGCATAAGTGGAAGTTTTTTCAAACAAATCTTCCCTTGTGTCGAGCATCAATTTCAGGTTAGTTGATAAACCTTGAGAATGGACGCGATAAAGAGTTAATGGTTGAGCAATACCTGCAAATTTCCAATCGGTTTGAATCGCAATTCTAACCCAACATTCAATATCTTCAGAAAGCGTAAAATTATCGTCAAAATAATAATCTTCGACATAACCGTAAATATTATCTTGAAACTTAATATCTTCAAAAACAGCTTTTTTGAAAACCGCAGCAGAACCATTTCCAATTGGACTGCGGCAAAGAATATCCAGAGGAGTAATATCTTCAAGTTTAGTAATTTGATAAATACCCAAAGGTTTATCTGTTTCATCAATAAAGGCTGAACGGCTAAAACTTACTCCCACTTCTGGATTACTTTCTAAATGAGCGATATGCTTTGCTAATTTTTCTGGCAACCAAATATCATCAGCATCTATAAATGCGATATAATAACCAGTTGCATTACGTATACCCGTATTTCTTGCACCAGCTAAACCTCGATTTTTTTGATGAATAATTTTAATTCTTGAATCGGTAAACTGCTCGCATACTTTAACGCTATTATCGGGCGATTCATCATCAATAATGATAATTTCCAAATTATCATATGTTTGACTTAAAACAGATTGCAGCGTTCTTCCGATATATTTCTCTGCGTTGTACAGCGGAATAATAACCGATACTTTTTTCATTAATTGCTGATTCATATTCCTATGGTAGATGTAACTGCATAAAAAAAACTGGTAGTAATTCAAATACTAACAGAATTTTGTTCGAGCAAATATTTAAATTACAAGTGGGCTAAAAAGTAGATCGTCATGGGTTTGTAGAAGAAACAATGTAAGTAATCATTCGATAGTATCGAAGTAAATTCAATAGATTAAAAATAAATTTGGCATTAACTTCAAAATTAATTAGGGGAGCATCCCAAATGTGTAAAAACATAATTCGTCATTGCGAGCGTAATGAAATGAAGCGTTAGCGAAGCGTGTCCGAAGGACATATGCTTCATTCCACTTCGTTCCATTCGCAATGACAATCTATATTTTGGTCAATTTGCCTGCATTGGGATGCTCCCTTAATTAGTTTGTAATCTAGGATCGACAACGTTACGAACGGTAACAGTTTTATTTAAAACCTTAGAAGCAATTTTGGGGGTAAGTATTCGTAAGATAATTAGCTTCATTAGTAATAGTTGTGCCTCTTTGCTTAACAATATTCTTGGAGAAAAACGAATGGCTTTCCATAATTTTTGGCTAGCTTGTTCCACCACTTTTACATCCGAGGCTCTACTCAAACACAGTCGTGTCATAAATAAATAGATATAAGCAAAACCTCGATTCTTTAAGTATTGTAATTGTGACGGTGCCGATTCAAAAGCTTTGTTTAATACTAAAGTTTGATATTTTTCCATGACATCAAGCTTGCTTGACATAGCCCCTGAAGATAATCGATAAATAATTTGAGGTTTGGCAACGACTACAAAATCCCATTTCGGTGCTAACCGCAACCAATAATCCCAGTCTTCACAAGATTTCAAACTCTCATCAAAATAGCCTACTGATTCAATCGCTTGTTTACGAATAAGTACGTTTGAGCCACTGGCAATAAAGTTACCGATTAATAAGTTGTGGTAAACATTACCTTGAAAACTTTCAGATACACCGGGGTGAAATGATTTACCATTATTTCCCATACAAATCGTCCAACTATAAGCAACTCCTGCTTGAGGATTTTTTTGTAAAGCTTGAAGTTGCAGTTCTAATTTATCAGGTGTCCATAAATCATCAGCGTCTATAAAGGATATAAATTCTCCCCGTGCGCGAAGTATACCGCGATTGCGGGCTGTTGGTAAACCTCCATTTGGATAAGAATAAACTTTTAGTCTGGCATCTTTTACACCTGATAATATTTCTAAAGTGCCATCGGTAGAACCATCATTAATAACTATCAATTCAAAATCCGAAAAAGTTTGCTGCAAAACTGAAGTAATGGTTTCGGAAATTGTATTTTGAGAGTTATAAGCTGGTACGACAACTGATATTTGAGGCATTATTATTTACCTACTTATTAATTGATGGTTGTTTAAAATTTGAGATGTGACTATACATATTAATAGACATTAGTACTTGATTAGGACTTACGCAATTGTCACAAAACCTTGGTGGTGCGTGACACTATATAGCTTATTACTACGTTCAAAATCAAAGTAAGTGTCACAGCACCCTACAAGAAAATATGCCAGTTGCGTAAGTCCTATTGATTTAATCAATAGCTAAAATAAATAGCTCAAAAAGTAATTTTTTCTGCCAGCATTCCTTTATACTGATCGACAAAAATAGACCGCGCTCTAATCAAGCATAATCCATTTTTAATCATCTTTTAATCCAAACTTTATTGTGAAAGACATTCAATATGAAACTGTTGGTAAATCATAATTAATTTTCATCAATAATTATACAATCTATGAGTCATAAAAAATAATTGCGAGTGAATAATTTTTTAGATAAAGGCTTCACTCGCAATTGCGATTATTATTTTTTTGCACTTAGGAGAATGATTGAATTCAACTCAAAGCTACTTTCAACTGATATCTTGCAGCATTCGCAACAAGCTAAGATAAACCCGGTTTCTGTTCGTAAAAACACTATTATCTGGGAGCATCCCGATTTTGTAAAAATACAATTTGGTAGTGCGAGCATCATTCTCGCGATCATTGTCAAGCGAGAAAGATGCTCGCACTACAAAAAACAAATTTACACCCGCAGGGATGCTCCCTATTATCTCTTTATTTTACCGACAAGAAACCGGGTTTCTGACACTGGTGCAAGATGTGAATTGAAACTGAATTTATGGTTTGACGGATTCCACATAATTATTTTGCCTGCTTCTAGTTAAACACCCAATAGAAGGAATATCTATATTTAGATTCATGTCCCTATTTGTTAATATTCTTCGATCGAGTTTATCTAATATCTCACTATCTACATTCACATCAAACTTGCGAGCAAAATGAATATTGTTGCTAGTCAATGCTGGAAAATCTTTACTCGTTAGGATATGTGGATGCCCGTGACGACTACCGCTAAAATCGGTATAACGATAATTACTATTGTATAAGTTAAATTTTTTACTATTTACTAGTACTGTTTGGATCAAAGATTCTTCCGGTATGAAAGTCTTCTTATAATAATCCAATACTTGGGTATTCTCGCGAACAAAATTATATAGATAGGTTGCACATTTACGAGAAATTGTGGTAAAAAAAGAACCTCCATAACAAGTAAATTCTTTATCAAATAAATGATCAAAATTTTTCATGCCAACTATTAATCCATAAGAATAATCTAATCTAATAAAAGGTTGACAATTGTTGACTATATGTTTAATCGGTCTTAACATATACTTTTGTTGAGGCGATAAGTATTCTTTAAAATGTTTATAACTATATAGGTACCTGGTATTTACAATTTTTTTACTCCAGGGACTTTGCTTTGAATAAACATCGTAATACTCAACAAAACCATCATAATTAGTATTATTTAATAGCTTTTCAACCTTGCAAAGGGGTTGAGTAGGGTAATCTTGACCTGATAAATTTATTAACCAGTCAAAATGAATCCTTTGATTTAATAACCAGCCAATAGCATCAAAAAAACCTTGAAGAATGGAGAAGCTACCCATCATTACTCCATTATTAGGAAGCACTTCAACATTGTGTAGCTTTTTTAATAGTTTGATATTCAAATTACAGCTACTAAAGTTATGACTTATAACTATTACTGAATTTGAGGTTGTATTCTTAATTAATCTAACGAGTCTATATATTTGTTCTGGATTCTTATAGGTCTGAATCAAATAGCACACTTTCATATTAGTTCTTTTTCTCCATGATGCCTCCTGTGAGAAATACTACCCTATAAAATCTGTAATCCATCATACATACGTAAAATACATAAAAGCTTCATCTAATCTTTACGCAGAACGGTAAAATTTACGTAAGTTTACATAGTTTATAATTTGAGCGCCATATACTGCTGCTATTGTCACGAGCGTTGTTCCTGGCTCTCTTATTACCAGTCGCCAATCTGAGTCTAGTGCCCGATTTAAGAAATCTACTCCTACCTTGGGGGAAAGATGTAAGCGGAAAGCTCTACGTGCAAGATAGCGTAGATGATTGCTTCTAGCTCTATAGTAATGTTTACCAACTAGTTCGGGTGCCTTCGCTCTAGCTTTACTCATTAATATTTCCCAACCCTCTTCCATTTTGTAAAGCTGTGACGATAGTCCTCCTTGTGTCGTTCTATACCCTAATAAGACTCGATCGATTCCTTCGATTTTCCAATTGCTACAGGCAACCCGAAACAAGAAATCCATATCTTCTGAATAGCTCATGTTGCAATCGAAACCGCCAATTTCCTCAAATACTTGCCGACGAACTACAAGATTTGATACCGTCATGGTGGGATTTTCATATAGAAAATGCTGAGGTTCGAGATTGCTTAAACGCCCTCTAGCAATCTTTCCAGTATGGTTTCCGTTTGGATGTAAAAATTCTACTTTTGCATAGCTAACACCTAAGTGAGGATTTTTTTCCAGATTCTCAAAATGGGATTTTAAGTTTTCGGGGAACCATTTATCATCTGCATCAATAAAAGCAATGTATTTGGATTGAGAAAGACTAATTCCTTTATTACGAGTTGCCGATACTCCTTGATTTGATTGAGATAAAACTCTAACTCTATTGTCTATTTTGCTGTATTGATAAGCAATATCGCTAGTTTCATCGGCAGAGCCATCATCAATAATTATCAATTCAAAATTAGTTAAGGTTTGGTTTAAAACCGATTCAATGGTTTGTGATAGATATGCACCAGCGTTGTAAGCTGGCATAACTATTGTAAATGCAACACTCATGATTTTTATTAGGAAGAAATTGGGTATTGGGAACAGTTAGCTTTATGTGTAAGTAGGTTGGCGTTGAAAATTGTAACTATGACGAGGGAGTAGGGAGTAGGTAGTAGGTAGTAGGTAGTAGGTAGTAGGTAGTAGGGAGAAGGGTTTTAAGAAAATTATATTCTGTTACACGGTTGAGTTTATTTGTACCGATTTACTTACGCTTTTATTTTAAATCTAAGCGCTAGTTAATATCTCATTTTGTAATAAGTAGGTTGGTATTGAAAATCGTAATTGGGATAAGGGGCAGGAAGTAGTAGGGAGTAGGGAAGTAACGTTGGGAAAATTATTACCGTTTAGAAGATTCGATTTTCGGCTTCGATTGCTTAAATGCTACCGAATCTTTGGCGAATACAAATTTTGTTGCCCAAACAGTAAACATTGGCATTGCGATGGCATGAGATATTAGTACGGATATTGCTACACCGTCAATGCCCCAATTCATTCCAACTAATAATGCAGCCACAAATATTCCGGTAAATAGCACGCTCCAGCGCAAATTAATCCAAGCTTTGTCTAAGGATTGTAGTAGTAAAGCTGCTGCGGTACCGAAAGGGCGAGGTATTGCAGAAAGGCATATTAGTACCAGTATGGGCACTGCCGTCGTCCACTTTTGACCAAATACAATCGGTACGTAAAATGGAGCTAAACTCGATTGAAGAATAACTAAAGGAATTATCACTAAGCCAATGGTTTTTAAGCTGTGAAAATATTTATGTTTAAATTCACTAAAGTTATTTCTAGCAGCACAAAGATGGGGGTAAAGCGGCCAAACCATGATATTTATCACATTTAGACTGATACCCAAACCAGCATTAAAAGCAAAAAAGTAGATTCCTAAAGCTTCAACTCCTAAAATTCTTCCTACTAACAAATAGTCAATATTTGCTCTAAGTTTTTCTAATAATTCGTAACCGAGTACGTCTTTTCCAAAATCAACTATTTCTTTCCACCTTTTTAAAGTAAAAGACATTTTTGGTCGCCAAGGTACGTTGAGATGAGTGACTACTATCCACACAGGAGTTGTAAAAAGTCCCGGCAATACTAAAGCCCACATACCCAATCCCGAAAGCGCAAATACTGGAATTAGAATGTTGTTGAGCATTGACTGAATAGCCGTACTGATTGCCGTAATTTTTAGTCTATTTGCTCTATCTATTAATGCATTATGAACGGCGAAAAACGGCAACATTAAGTAGACTAAACTGTACACGCAAAGCGGCAGTATTAGTTTTTCTTCATTATAAAACCGTGCAATTGGGAAAGCCGCGATACATTGAATTAAGAATAGTGAAAAGCATAAAATCCAATTTAACCAGTATGCTGTATTGCAAAAAACCTCTACATCTTCCTCATCTGCTTGGACAATTTTGCCGCCAATTCCGGCTCTTAAGGTAAAAACTGTTGTAAATTCATTTATAGTCAAAACAACTGCCGCTAATCCGTAGTCTTCAGGAGTCAGAGCGCGAGCAAGCACTACTGTTGCTCCCAAACGAAATACACGATTTACTAATTCGGCACCCCCAAGCCAACCAATATTGCGGATGAATTGGTTTGATAACTGTTGTCTAATCTTTTCGATTATCATCTATTTTGAGATATTTTTGTATCTATCTAATATTGAGTAGAACGAAATGATAGCATTAATTTTTATTCTTTTAATGAGAAAATGCTGAATATTGAACCATAGCAGTTTTCA
>JBCCLY010000181.1:0-7355 GCA_039026655.1 Cyanobacteria bacterium P01_C01_bin.38
CATAAAGACGATATATTAATCACACCATTACTTTAGAAAAAGAAAGCTACATATCTTTTAATAATAATCCCTTAGATAGATTCAAAATTAGGAATAAATCTACTTTTTTATTATTAGCAAAAATATTTAAATATAGTTATAGTCCGCTAATCAAAAGTGTAAAAACTACCCAGAATAAACCATGCCGCAACAAAAAAAATTCTTTTCGGACTTGTTTGATCTGTCTTTTTCTAAATTTATCGCTCCTAGAATAGTTGGATTGCTTTATATTCTAGGTATAATTTTCTCCGGAATCTACGCGGTTATTTTCTTATTTGGCGGTTTGGCTGCTTTAAGTTCTGGAGAACCATTAGGTCTATTAGCTTTGATTTTTGCTCCTTTTGGATTTTTGCTATACGTAATTTTTATCCGTGTAGCTTTAGAATCAATGATTATCGGATTTCGTACTGCTGAAAATACAGCTCGTACTGCTGAGAATACTGAGTATTTAAGACAGCAATAATTGAAAAAATATTGCAAGTAATAAAGTTTAATAACGGAATAGATGCTCGCTACTTTTTTACATTTATTTAATTATTATTAGCAGCATCTTTTTACTATTTAACATTCAGAATAAATCTCAGGACTTACGCAACTGCCACAAAACTCGGTTGGTGCGTTACGGCTGCGCTAATGTATTTGTTTACTCGGATGTCATTTCGTGCCGTAACACACCCTACATTTAACAACTATCTTTTGAAAATCTTCCGTCTCATCTGAGTTGCAAAATCATTAATTTCAGTTATATTCATCTGCGAAGCAATAACTCCGAAAACTGCTAATCCTACAAAACCAGAAATTGATAATTGTAAAAGCTGAATTAATAAGTTATCCGAATTTATAATCTGTGCCATACCAAAAGAAGTCCCGTAACTTGCCGCACCTGCTACTACGCTACCCACAGCTAATCCTAATATTGGTAAACTCCACTGCACTATAGGTAAACCATTTAATTTACGATTAAGTAGGAATAACAACATGAATACCGAACTGCAATTAACTCCTACCGTTGCTAATACTAAACCCGGTGCGCCTAAATTAAAAACTCTAATAAATAAATAGTCAAATAAACCATTGAGAAAAATGTTTATCATACTGATACGAAATGGTGTATTTCCATCACCTAAAGCGTAAAATACTCGGACTAAAACATCGCGTCCTAAATAAATAAACATACCGATGCCATTCACAACCAATAAAGAAGCAACCAATTTTGTAGCTTCTGGGTTGAAAGCACCGCGCTCGTAAACTATCTTGACAATTGGGTTTGCTAAAGCCACCATCAAAGCACCCAAAGGCAACATTGTAAAAGCCGAAAGCAATAATCCCTCACGAATGCGTATTTTTAATTCTTGCCAATTTTGTGGATCTGCGAGTCGAGCAAAAACTGGTAGCAAACGAACTAAAATTACATTAGAAATAATACCTAAAGGAGTTTGTACCAACAATCCAGCATTTGCTAAAGCAGGTGCAACTTCAGTACCAATAAATCCAGCGAAATACAAATCGGTGTAAAGGTTAAATTGCAACATACCAGAAGAAAAAGTTGCTGGTCCCATAATTCTGAGGACTTCTTTTACTGCTGGTTGATTAAAATTAAATCGCAGACGAATTCTGCCCATACCAGCTTTTGTTTGCGCTGCTATCTGCATAAACCATTGCAAAAGCGCTCCTACTAAAGTTCCTACAGCTAAAAAGGTTCCCCCCAGCATTGCATATTCAGGTTTGCTGATTTCGTTGCCTACTTGCAGATAAAGAATGCCGACAGCCGCTACAAGTGCAGTACTAGAAAATAAAGGACTAATAGAAGGAAGCCAATATACGTTCGCAGTATTCAACGCCCCAAAACCAATACCAATCAAACCCGCTAAAACCGCCATTGGAGCCATAATTCGCAATTGACGGATAGCAATTTCTTGAACTAACAGCTTACCCGGTCCCTCTTCAACAGGCATTGTAAAAAGATCGACAAACAAAGGCGCAGTAATGACTATAACGATTGAGACAACAAATAGTATTCCACCAATCAGCGTCGTAATCGTTTCTAACAACGGCGCTGCTTCCTCCTTTTTACGTTTAGCAAGAACGCTAACTACAGCGCTATAAAAAGGACCATTGATACCGCCGAGCAAAATCAGCAAAAATCCCGGAATCGTATAAGCATATTGAAAAGCAGCAGCAGCAGGCCCCAAACCAAAAGCGGCAGATATAACCAACTGCCGCACCAAACCAAAAACTTTACTAATTAAAGTGGCAGCGGCAATAATGCCAGCAATACCAGCAAACGAACGAGAAGGTTTATCTTGTTGTTTTGTCACAAATATTACCCGACAACATTCTAATTAAAGATAGCTGAAAGTATTTAACCAGAAATTCAATTAGTAGTCAGGGAAAATTTGAGAAAAAAGGTCAAAGAGTTAGGAGTTAGGAGTTAGGAGTTAGGAGTTGGGAGTTGGGAGTAGCAGATTAATAATTTGTGCCCTTATCCCTTTGTCTTTGCAATGCCCAATGCCCAATACCCAATGCCCCATGCCCAATTACCAACTACCAACTACCAATTACCCATTACCAATTACCGACAACCCAAACTATACCGCGTTTCCACGCCAGTTTCCGGATTTACTCCCGAAGCGCGATCGCACATTAATTTCACTTGATAGCGGTCAATAATTGCGTCCGTAAAATCGGCTCCGGTAATGTCAGCGTCAAAAAAGCGGGTGCGGCTCATTGTTGCTGCTGTAAAGTTGGCATTTTTCAAGTTGGCATTATCTAGCGTTACTTGATCTACCAAAGCATTTGTAAAATTAGCCCCTTCTAAATTGGCTCCTAATAAATTGCCTTTGGTAAACATAGCGTTTGTTAAATTAGAAGCTTGAAAATTTGCTCCCCGCATTTCAGCAGAAATAAAATTAACTGCTGTTAAATCTTGATTTGAAAAATCGCGGTTTTCTAAATTCGTGCTACTGTAATTAATCGTGTTTGTTTGAGCAAAAGCCGGATGGGCATCAAGCAATACCCACAGCCAAGCCAAACACAAAACAAACACTAACCCTAAAAAGCGAAAAACAATTTTTTTCATAATTTTAAAATTTGGTTAGTTGATAGTGGTTAGTTGATAGTGGTTAGTAGTTAGTGGTTAGTAGTTAGTGGTTAGTGGTTAGTGGTTAGTAGTTAGTGGATAGTGGTTTTAAAGAGGTATTCCTAATTCCTAACTCCTAACTCCTAACTCCTAACTCATAACTCCTAACTCCTAACTCCTAACTCCTAACTCCTAACTCCTAACTCCTAACTCCTAATTCCTAACTCCTAACTCCTAACTCCTAACTCCTAACTCCTAACTCCTAACTCTAATTACTTCCATTCTTTCCCAATACGTATTGTTAGGTCAGATTCTATATCGCCAGTGGCAGATACATCAATATGATTGATGCCAAGAATTTGCTGTAATTCTTGTGCTGCTGCAATGTTACCTTTTTGGACTATAATTTTGGATTTTGCTCGTTTGTACGACCAGTTTGGTACGGCGTAAACTTTTGTAAAGCCTTGTTTTTCGAGAACTTCGATAACTTGTTGGGTTTGTTCTGGTCGATTATCTGTATTTTGAATGGCAATTTTTAAGCTGGTAAGGGGCTTGTTACTTTGCTTGAGACTAGCTAGGTTTACTCCTGCGTAATCGGAAAGTAAGTTGGCTTTTCCGGTCAAATTCAACCAGTAACTGTCGGGATCTGCACTCAAACGGCTGAATATTCCGGGTAATAATGCCATTTGAAAATCGTCTCGCTCTACTTTTGAAGCGAAGTTAACTAAAGCCATCATTTCTTCAAGCTTTAAGTTGGTGTCAAAGTATTTACGCATGACGCGAGTTAACTGGGGCAAACGAGGTAATACTTTAGGACTCCAAAGACGTTCGCGTAAAGCTAACAGCATTGTTTGCTGTCGCTGCACTCTTTCTAAATCTCCGGAACCTTCTTCGCGGTAACGGACAAATTGCTGTGCTTGTTCGCCATTGAGAGTTTGCCAACCACCTACTAAATTAATTTCTAATTTTTGAGCGGAATCTTTGTACTGCATGGGCTTGGGTACAAATACTTCTACTCCTCCCAACTGATCGACTAATTGCTGCATTCCAGCGGTTGAAATACGAATGTAGCGATGAATCGGCGCATTACTTAAGCTACGGCTTACCACCCGTGCAGCTAAAACCGGGCCACCAGAAGCGTTGGCTTGAGAAACTTTATTTAATCCTTCTTCAGGAATTGAAATCATCGTACCTTTGGGAATCGAAAGTACGCGAATAGTTTTATTTTGTTTATCTTGGGGGTTAAATCTCACCAGTAGCATGGTATCGCTAGTTCCAGCGAAACTTTCTGGCGAACCTTCAACCGTTCCGGGTACTGGTTCGATGCCCAAAACCAAAATATTCATCGGTTTTTTAAGCTGGTATTGGGAAATATTGCTCCACAAAGCCCCAGGTAATGGCGCATCGTCGGTATCTATTAGCGACCATCCCAACTCCGAATCGTCTTTCTCGATGCCGCTCCATAAAGGAGTCCAAAGAGCCAAACTTGATACCAGTAAGCCCGATAAAGTAATTCCCATTACAACTGTGAGAATCCAAAACAGCCATCTGGGCATTGACAAACCCAGCCGATAGTACAGCTGACTGGGAATAGAACCCGTTTTTTTGCTGCTTTTCGGCTCTAAATTGGCTAACTCACCGTTTACAGAAGCTTGACTTATTTTATCTTGCTCCTGCTCGTAGATATTCTGATTTTCCCAACTTTCTACTTGTTTTACCACAACTCACTCCCCGCTAACCAATCCCTAAACGTATATTAATTCAAGCTAAAAATATTGCCACTTTTAAATCCCGCTATACACTTAAAGTGTCCTTTTAATGGTTGACAAGACAACATGACTAGTCGATTGTTCCCCGTAATTCTTGCAGGTGGTAAAGGCGAACGTTTTTGGCCTCTTTCTCGACGAACCCGACCTAAACAATTTTTAAATCTTGATGGCACCTCTCGAAGCTTAATGCAAGCCACAGCCGATCGGCTACTACCGCTGACTGATGGTTGGGATGACCTATGGGTGATAACTTCTAGTCTCATCGCAGAAGGCGTGAAAAAGCAATTACCCGAATTGCCTGAAGCTAACTTGCTTGTGGAACCACAAGGAAGAGATACGGCAGCAGCGGTTGCCTGGGCAAGTTTGGAAATTAAGAAGCGTTATGGTGAAGACGCTGTGATTGGCTTTTTCCCTGCCGATGCCTGGATTGCCGGTCAAGAGGCATTTGCAAGTACATTAAGTGCAGCAGTAGAATTAGCCGCACAAAAACCGGCGATTGTAACTTTGGGGATCAAACCAACATTTCCATCAACAGGCTACGGCTACATAGAACAGGGTGAAAAATTTGGTAGCTTTAACAACTTGCCAGCCTATCACGTTAACCGCTTTACTGAAAAGCCCGACCGCGACACGGCGGAAACTTTTTTACAAGCGGGACGCTTTAGCTGGAACAGCGGAATGTTCTTTTTTAGAGCAGGTATTGTTATCAAAGAATTATATACTCATGCTCCAGAAATCATCGAACCCATCGATAAAAATGGCCCCGAAATTTATCCCGAACTCCCCAAACTAAGTGTAGACTATGCCTTAATGGAAAAAACCAATTTAGCATACGTCTTACCAGTAGAATTTGGCTGGGACGATTTAGGAGACTGGAACGCCATTGAAAGGCTGCTCAAAAAAGAAAATCAACCAAACGTCGAATTAGCGACTCATGTAGGATTAGACACCAAAGGAGCCATTCTTTACGCCAGCGATAAAGATGATGTAATTGTTACTGTTGGGTTAGAAGATGTAGTAGTCGTTCGCGACAAGAATGTCACCCTAATCGTCAAAAAAGAACGCACCCAAGAAATTAAGCAGGTACTTAAAAATCTACAGTCCGATTCCCGCTTTACCGAACTACTTTAACGTAACTATAAAGTAACTATGTCTTAAGGATTACTGAGAAGGCGATTGGGTACGGTATTTTAAGAAAATCCACCATACCCAACCGCCCAAAATCTAAAAGCTAATACCATTAGCCCTTCATTAAAATAAAACCTCAAACCCTTGACAGAAGCGTAAAGCCTATATTTCCTACTAGTATAACTATTCAGTCAATTATGGGTAATGGGTAGTAGGTAGTGGGTAATGGGTAGTGGGTAGTGGGTAGTAGGTAGTGGGTAATGGGTAATAGCGAGAGAATTAATAATTCCCGTCCTCACTACTCCTAACTCCTAACTCCTAACTCCTAACTCCTAACTCCTAAATATTCCCAATTACCAACTACCCATTACCGATTCCCTATTTGCAATAAATTAATTATTAAAAATGTTTCTAACTCAAACCGTTCCTCGTCAGAAAGAAATTATTGAAGTTTTACTCCGCAATGGCTGGGATTATATGCAACGGCTGATTACTCTTGGTAAAGCCGATAAACCTCAGCTACCTCCTCCTGCTGTATTAAAGAATATTTTGGTAGATTTGGGTCCGGTTTATATTAAACTGGGCCAATTGCTTTCTACTCGTCCGGATTTGCTGAGTGGTTCCTATATCGACGAACTGTCAACTCTACAAGATAATGTACCACCAGTTCCCTGGGCTGATGTCGAAGTACTGATTCGCAAGCAGTTAAAGGGATCTTTAGAAGAAAGCTTTGCTACGATTAATCCCGTTCCCGTAGCTGCGGGTTCTATTGCTCAAACACATAAAGCTACTTTGGCAAGCGGGCAAGAAGTGGCGATGAAGGTGCAGCGCCCAGGAATTGGCTTGATTGTTGACCAAGATATTGCGTTAATTCAAGGTATTGCCGAATTAGTCGCTCGTACTGACTTTGGACAAGCTAATGAGATCAAGGCGATCGCCGATGAATTTTGTAGCGCATTAAAAGCAGAATTAGATTTTACGCGGGAGGCTGGCTTTACCGATCAGCTACGACGCAATTTATCTGAGGGTACTTGGTTCGATCCTAAAGATATAGTAGTTGCCAAAATATATTGGGAATTAACTTCGCCAAAATTAATGGTGATGGAATGGCTAGATGGTGCGCCCATCTTATCGGCAACTATACCGCCGGAGACTAATAAAGATACAGATGGCGAAACAGAGCGGCAAAGAGTTACCAGCTTATTATTTGCTGTTTTCTGTCAGCAATTATATGTAGACGGTTTCTTTCATGCAGATCCCCATCCCGGCAACATATTTTATCTTAATGACGGTCGCGTCGCTTTGTTAGACTGCGGTATGGTAGGAAGACTCGATCCGCG